>DAIUBZ010000340.1:0-1850 GCA_036846445.1 Sphingopyxis sp.
TCTGTCCATGATCGGTCAGGCCAATCTCAATCATTGTCATAAATTGGTAATATATGCTTGTGACCGTCCGCGGACCCGGGCAAAGACGGGTTAGCACAGGGCAGCAACCACGCCAATGCCAGCCCGGCACCGAGATGGGGGACGAACCAACCATGCCGACAGTGACGGGGGCGGGCAGCGGCCTGCAAATTGCGATTGCGGTCATTTTGACGCTGCTGATTGCCGTGGCCACCTGGGCCAAGGTGCGCGGGTCGGGCCGGGCCGACTCATCGAGTGGCGGGCGCGAGGTGTTTTTGGCGGGCGGCGGCCTGTCGTGGATATTTGTCGCCGGGTCGATCACCCTGACCAACCTGTCCACCGACCAGTTGGTGGGGATGAACGGCAACCAGATGCTGTTGCTGGCGTGGTGGGAAATTGCCGGATTTGTCGGGCTGATGATTTTGGCATTCGTCTTTGTGCCGGTTTATTACCGCGAAAAATGCACAACGGTCACCGAATTGCTGGAACGCCGCTATGGCGGGGCCAGCATCCGGGTCGTGATTTCGGCGATTTTCATCCTGGGCAATATCCTCATCTATCTGCCCGCCGCCTTGTATAGCGGCAGCCTGTTCATGACCTCGCTGTTTGGCACCGGCGTGCCACTGCTCGCCTATGCCGCCGTGCTGGCGGCGATTGGTGCGGCCTATACGATGGCGGGCGGTCTGAAGGCAGTGGCGGTGATGGACACTTACAGTGGGGTCGGGATTTTGGCGCTGGCACTGGTGATTGTCGTGCTGGCGCTGGCGGCGGTGGATTTCGACCTGGTGACCGGGGTGCCGCCGGAGCGGCTGTCGATGATCGGCGGCGATGCATCGCCCATCCCCTGGCACACGCTGCTGACCGGCATGCTGTTCATCCAGATTTTTTACTGGTCCACCAACCAGAATATCACCCAAAAGGCGATGGCCGCACCAACGGTGCGCGAGGCGCAAAAGGGGGTGATCGCCGCCGCCGTCATCCGCATATTGGTCATCCCGCCGATTGTCGTGATCCCCGGGGTGGTGGCATATAAATTGTTCGGCAATATCGGCGACGCGGCCTATGGCCGGTTGGTGGCCGAGGTGTTGCCGCCGTGGCTGTCGGGCGCCTTTGCGGCGATGGTCGCAGCGGCGGTCATCACCACCTTCAGCGCGGTGCTCAACAGCACCGCCGCGCTATATGCAGTCGATTTTCACCGGCGATTTCTGGGCGAGATTGGCAACACCTGGCGGCTGGCAGCGGCGGTGTCGGTCGTGGTGACGGTGACGGCGGTGGCGCTGGTCCCGCTCTATCAAAATGCGGTCAGCATCATCAATCTGCTCCAGCAACTCAACGGGCTGGCGTCCATGCCCATTTTGTCGGCCTTTATCGTCGGCCTGATGTTCAGCGGGGTCAACGCCCGGGCCGCGATCATGGGCGTCGTGTGGGGGGTCGGATTTTACGCCGCCTTCACCTTCTGGTGGCAGCCAGCGGAAATCATCACCCTCCACTATATCCACTTCATGGTGGTGGTGCTGGCGACATCGGTGGCGGTGTCGCTGGGGTTCAACCGTTTCGTGCTGGGCGAGCGGGCGCGCTATATCGGCTTTGATCTGGTCCGGGGCCGGGCGCGATGACGGCTGGCGCGGCTGGGTTGCCAGATGCCGGGGCCGAGCGGCGGCACAATCCGCTGAACCGCCGCTGGGTCATTGTCTCGCCGCACCGCAACCTTCGGCCATGGCAGGGGCAGATGGACGCGCCCGACCTTGCGGAGCGCCCGGCCTATGACCCCGATTGCTATTTGTGCCCCGGCAATGCGCGCAGCAGCGGCGCGCGCAATCCGGACTATGCCG
>DAIUBZ010000341.1:0-1847 GCA_036846445.1 Sphingopyxis sp.
TCCGGCGGCGACCCTCGGCGACCTGCCCGCCGCCATTGCCAGCGCCAGCGGCGGCCGGATCAGCGCCGCTGTTGACGCGGCAGGCCGTCTGAGCCTGGCCAGCACCGACGGCAGCGGGCTGGTCATTGCGGCCGGGAACCCACCGGCACAGCGGGCCGGAGCGGGTTTTGCCGCATTTTTCGGCCTGAACGATATGATCACGGCGGGCGCGGCGGATGTCCGCCCGGCGGGGCTGCTGCCCTCCGATCCGCTGGGCATCGCCCCCGGCACTGGCACGACCTTTGTGCTGCGCGCTGCCGATGGCCGGATGCTGGCCGCCGCCCGGCTCACGGGGGCAGCCGGGGCGACGGTCGGCGATCTGCTGGACCAGTTGAACGCATCGCCGCTCGCTGCATTTGGCCCGCTGGCGCTGGATGCTGGCGGGCGGTTGCAAATCGGCGGCGGCGCGGGCGTGCGGCTGACCACCACCCATGACAGCAGCGACCGGTTGAACAGCGGCATGGCGCTGGGCCGGGTGCTGGGGCTGGCCAGTGAACAGGGCCGCGAAGTGGGCGGCATGACCCTGTCGCCCGCACTGGCGCAAAATCCGGCGGGCGTGGCGGTGGCGGCGCTGGCGGCGGGCGGCGGCAGCGCGGGCGACGTGCTGGCCAGCGGCAATGGCGGCAACGGCCCCGCGCTGGCCGCCAGCATCGCCGCGCCACTGGACCGGGCGATCAGATTGCTCGCGGACGCGGGCGCAGCATCCAGCCGGGCCAGCGCCGCCGCCGCCGCATCCGCCGATCAATTGGCGGCCCAGACCGAGCTGAACAGCCGGATTTCCGGCGTCAATATCGATGAGGAAATGGCCGCGATGGTGGCGCTGCAGGCCAGCTATTCCGCGTCCGCCCGGCTGATCAGCACCACCAGCGCCATGTTCGACACGCTGATCGCCATGGCCCGCTGATATCAAGGAGCCACAGATGCGCATTGCCACCAGCCAGTTTCATCACAGTGCCGCCGCCGCGATTGCCGACAACCAACGCGGCCTGGCCACCGGTCAGGCCCAATTGGCCAGCGGGCGCAGGGCCGACACGGTGGCGGGCAGCGGGGTTGATGCCAGCCGGTTGCTGACCGCGCGCGCGGCGCTGGCGGGGCAACAGGCGGCACTCACCGCCACCCGCCCCGCCGAGGCGCGGCTGGATCAGGCGATGGCGGCGCTGACCGATCTGGACGGGGCGATGGTGGGGCTGCGCGGCCAGTTGCTGACCGCGCTGGGCAATGGCGATGCCGCCGGGGTGGACGGTGCGGGCGCGGCGGGCTTTGCCGCCATCCAGCGCGCGGTGAACAGCAAAGTCGGCGGTGCCTTCATCTTTGCGGGCAGCCGCAGCGACACCGCCCCGCTGGCGGCTCGATCACCCGCTGATCTGGCCGGGGGGACGCCGCCGGACTGGTTGAACAGCGACCAGCTGGCCCCGCCGCTGCCGCTGGGGGATGGCACATTTTTGCCGCCCATTCCGGCGGCGACGGATTTTGCCCCGGCGCTGCTGGCCGCCATCGGCGCGCTGGCGGAGGCCGGGCCATTTTCCGGGCGGCTGAACGATGGCCAGCGCGGCGCAGTGGCGGCGGTGGTCAGCGCGCTGGACAGCGGGCTGGACGCGGTGCGGGGGGCCAATGCCGCGGCCGGGGACACCGCCCGGCGGCTGAGCGAATGGCAGGATCAGGCGGGCGCACGCGCCACCCTGCTCAGCGCGACAATCGGCGACATGGCCGATGTGGATTTGGGCGAAGTTGCGGCGCGGCTGGCAGCGGACGAAGCGCGGCTGGAGGCCAGCTATGCCGTCTTTGCCCGGCTGTCCCGCCTGTCGCTG
>DAIUBZ010000342.1:0-1823 GCA_036846445.1 Sphingopyxis sp.
GCGCTGATGATGCTGGGCCTGCGCGCCGCGCTCACGGGCGCGCCATGGCCGTGGATTGCCATGCCGCTGGCGCTCGCCTTCCCTTTGCATATCGCTGACCTGCGCCAACGCGGGACGGGCGGCCCACCGCCGCCATGACGTCATGGTGTCAAAACGGAGCAGATTGACCCGAATTCCCGGTCCACGCGCGCCGCATCACCGCCATTTTGGTGGCATGTGCGTTTCGGCCCGGCGGCGGCGCTGCCTATCATGGGGGGATGCAGGGGCGCGGTGAACAGCTTTATCTGGTGATGGCCGATCCGGCGTTTCGGGCCGCCTGTTTTGCCGCGCTGGTCGGGCCACCGGGCCGGGTGGTGCGCGGTTTTGCCGATCCATTGCAATTTCGCGACGCCGCGCTGGAAGGCGACCGCAGCGGCGGCATTGTGATTTTCGCCGATGCGCCGGGCCGGGTTGCTGGCCTGCACCAATTGCTGTTGACGCTGGTCGATTGCCCCGATCTCGCCCCGGTGCTGATTTCCGGCCCGCTCGCCATGCCGGAAATGCTGGCGGTCATCCGCGCCGGGGTCCGCGATCTGGTGCCGGCCCCCGCCACCGCCGCGGCGGTCGCCGACCGGGTCGCCCAGCTGCTGCCAAGCGTCATCGCGCAGCAGCAGCAACGGGCGATCAGCCGGGCGGCGCTGAACCGGCTGGCGGCACTGACCCCGCGGGAACATGATGTGCTGGCCCTGATTGCCGATGGCCAGTCGGCCAAATCCGCCGGGCGCAGCCTGGACCTCAGCCCCCGCACGGTCGAGGTTCACCGGGCCAATATCATGCGGCGGCTGGGCGTGGCCAGCCTGGCGGAATTGCTGCGCCTGTATTTTCAGGCCGAGGCGGCGGTCGGCGTGGCCAGTCCCACCCTGATCGGCGGCGGTGGGCTTATTCCGCCTGGGCCAGTCCAGCCATAACGTCCTGATTCAATTCGATCAGATCCGCCACCGGGGCCCGGCCCGTTGCCACTGCGCTGCTGTGCCGATCGACAAACAGCGCCAGCGAGATAATGGCTGCGCGCAGGGCAGGCGGCAGGCCGTTGCCCGGCGCGCCGCACGCTGCGGCAAAGGCGGACCAGATTTCCCGGTTGCGGTGCAGGCTGGTCATCATCGCCGCCGCGCTGCTGTTTTCAGGCAGTCCCGCCAGTTCGGCGGTGATTTCGGCCAGCAGCGCCCGCTCGGTGGCGCGGGGCGATCGGACGGCGGCGGTGGTGCGGCGGTAAGCGGTGGGCAGCATGGGGCGGGGATCCTGAACAAATGGCCATTGGTTCCCCTATCATAGCGCCGCCGCTGCCCCGCCGCCGCCCGCTGCCCCAGCTTTTTTGCCCGCCGCCGCCCGCCAGGCCGCCGCGCCATTCTATAAGGGCAGCAAGGGCCGCTGTTCGGCCTGCCCCCTGGTGAGGATCAACATGCTGAACGGCGTCGGTTTCCTGATTATCCTTGGCTGTGTGTTCGGCAGCTATATTTTGGCAGGGGGCAAATTTGATGTCATCCTCTATGCCCTGCCCTATGAGCTGATGGCGATTGCCGGGGCGTCGACCGGCGCCTTCATCGTCGCCAATTCGCTGGCGACGGTCAAATTGGCGGGCAAGGGCGTCGTGCGCGCGTTCAAGGGGGCGCGGTGGAATGATGCCGATTACCGCGACCTGTTGACCCTGTTGTTCGCGCTATTGTCGCTGTTCCGCAAGGATGGCGCGACCGCGATTGAACCACATCTCGACCGCCCGGCGGAAAGCACCCTGTTCAGCGCCTATCCCCGGCTGCTGGCCGATCACCATCTGATCGAGTTTATCT
>DAIUBZ010000343.1:0-1816 GCA_036846445.1 Sphingopyxis sp.
TGGTCGCGGCGCGCACCGACGGCGTGGGGGCGGCGGAATTTGGGTGGCACGATGCTGCCCACCGCATCAGCATCACCAGCGAATGGCGGATTGATGATGATGCGATGCTGGTGGTGGCGACCCGCCTCACCAACGGCGGGGCAGTGCCGGTCACTTTGCTTCATCTTGCCGCGCTGGCGCTGCCGCTGCCGGGCTGGGCCAGCCATGTCACCCGCTTTGCCGGGCGGTGGCTGGCCGATTGCCTGCCACAGCGCCATCGCCTGGATCAGGGCCAGATTGGCGCGGCCAGCCACGGCGGGCGGCCCGGCTTTGATGGCGCGCACTGGCTGCTGCTGGACGAGGCGGGAACCAGCGAGGGCCATGGCCGGGCGCTGGGGGTGCATCTGGCGTGGAGCGGCGATGGCGCGTGGACGGTTGCGGTGGGCGGCGACGGCCAGGGGCGGCTGATGCTGGCCGAAACGCTGGACGCGGGCGAGGTGGTGGTGATGCCGGGGGCGGACCATGGCGCGCCGCCAGCCTGTCTGGCGCTGTCCACCGCCGGCCGGGCCGGGGTGCGCCAGATTTTTCACCGCCATATCCTGACCAGCATTGTCCCGCCCGGGGTCGCCGCCACCCCGCGCCGGGTGCATTTGAACAGTTGGGAAGCGTGCGGCTTTGCGATGGACGAGGCCCGGTTGATGGCGCTGGCCGACGCGGGCGCGGCCATCGGCGCGGAACGCTTTGTCGTGGACGATGGCTGGTTTGCGGGGCGGCGCGATGATGCCAGCGCGCTGGGCGACTGGACCGTGGCGGCGGACCGTTTCCCGCGCGGCCTTGGCCCGCTGATTGCCCATGTTCAGGCCCAAGGCATGGATTTTGGCCTGTGGGTCGAGCCGGAAATGATCAGCCCGGACAGCGATCTGGCCCGCGCCCACCCCGATTGGTGCCTTCATCTGCCGGGCAGCGACCGCCCGACCCAGCGCCGCCAGTGGGTGCTGGACCTCAGCCGGGCGGAGGTGGCGGCGCATATTTTTGCTGTGCTGGACCGGCTGCTGACTGACCATGACATCGCCTATTTGAAGTGGGATCATAACCGGCCCCTGTTTCCGCGTGCGGGCCGGGCGCGGGCGCAGGTGCTGGCGCTCTATGCGCTGCTCGACCGGCTCAGGGCGGCGCACCCGCAGGTGGAGATCGAAAGCTGTGCCAGCGGCGGCGGGCGGGTGGACCTTGGCATATTGGCGCGGTGCAGCCGCTTTTGGGCCAGCGACAACAATGACGCGGCGGGGCGGGCGGCGATCTTGCGCGGGTGGGGCCAGTTTCTGCCGCTGGCGATCACCGGCAACCATGTCGGGGCCAGCCCCAATCCGCTGACCGGGCGGCGCAGCGCGATGGATTTTCGCGCCAAATGCGCGATCTTCGGCCATATGGGGGTCGAGGCCGACCCGGCGGCGATGTCCAGTGCCGACCGCGCCTGTCTGGCCGCCCATATTGGCCTGTACAAGGATTGGCGGGCGGTGATCCACGGCGGGGCCTTGTTTGCGCTGGACCATGCTGATGCCGGGGTTGGCGGCTGGCTGGTCGTGCACGGTGCGCGGGCGCTGGCGCTGGTGGCGGCGGCGGGCGATGGCCGCGCCGCCAGCACCGCGCCGATTGCCCTGCCCGGGCTGGAGCCGGCGGCGCGCTACCATGTCCGCTTGCTGCCGCCATTGCCGCCGCCGCTGTTTGGCCGCACACCGCCCCCGGCGCTGGCCGCCGGGCTGGTGCTCGGCGGCGCGGCGCTGGCGGCGGGGGCAATCCGGCTGCCGCTGCATTTGCCCGAAACGGCGTGGCTGCTGGC
>DAIUBZ010000344.1:0-1812 GCA_036846445.1 Sphingopyxis sp.
TTGCCGCCGTGCATATCCCGGGCCATCCGGGCCACGTCCAGCGCCTTTCCGCAATTGTTGCGTTTGATGATACTGATCATGTCAGGGCTCAAATGCCCCTCGTCCATTAACCGGCCCACCCGCAGCGCCGCTTGCAGCCCCAGACCAATTTCCGTGAGCATATTGGCGAGTTTCAATTGCACCAGCTGGGTCGCGGCCAGCGGCCGGCCAAATTGCTTGCGCTCCAGCGTATAGCCGCGCGCGGCGGCAAAGCAGAATTCGGCGGCGCCCATCACGCCCCAGCCAATGCCATAGCGGGCCCGGTTCAAACAGCCAAATGGCCCCTTCAGCCCGGACACATGCGGCAGCAGCGCATCCTCGCCGACCACCACGCCGTCCATCACGATTTCGCCGGTGATTGAGGCACGCAAACTGACCTTGCCAGCAATTTTCGGCGCGCTCAGTCCCGCCATGCCCTTTTCCAGGATGAAGCCGCGAATCGCGCCGCCATGGGCTTCCGACTTGGCCCACACGATGAACACATCGGCAATTGGGGCATTGGTGATCCACATTTTTGCGCCATAGAGGCGATAGCCGCCGGCGATTTTTTCGGCCCGGGTCCGCATGCCGCCGGGGTCACTGCCCGCTTCTGGCTCAGTAAGGCCGAAACAGCCGACCAGTTCGCCCGACGCAAGGCCGGGCAGGAAGCGCAATTTCTGTTCCTCGCTGCCATAGGCATTGATGGGGTGCATCACCAGCGAGCTTTGCACCGAACAGGCCGAGCGATAGCCCGAATCCACCCGCTCCACCTCACGCGCAATCAGGCCATAGCTCACATAATTCAGCCCCGCGCCGCCGTATTTGGGATCAATGGTCGCCCCGAGCAGGCCCAATGCGCCCATTTCGGTCATGATCGCCCGGTCGAAACTGTCATCCAGAAAGGCGCGGGTGACGCGCGGCATCAGCGCATCATCGGCATAGCTGCGCGCCGTGGCCTGAACCATCTGTTCCTCGGCGGTCAGCTGGCTGTCCAGCATGAACGGGTCGGTCCAGTCCAGTTCCCGGACCTGTTGCGGATCTGCCAGTGCCATTGTCTTGCCCTTTGTTTCAGCTAATTCTACGTGATGACCTAGCACAATTGCTGCCACGCGCGCCATATCCCTAATTCCCCGGTGCGCGCTCCGGTTCCAGCCCGGCTGGCCGCCCGGCGTCGGGCACACCGCGCTGCCCCGGGTCCAGGATCGCGGCGCTGTCGATCACGTCCAGCGCCCGCCGTGCCTCGTGATAGCGGCGCGCCGCCGTCAGCCAGTCCGCCGCTGCCGCCGCGCCGGGGCTTCGCTGCACCTCGGCAATCGCCCCATCCACCAGCCCGGCATCCAGCAAGCGCTTTGCCCGCGCCAATCGGTCGCTGGGACGCGATGGCCCCTCGCTGGCGGGGCGCAGGATGAACAAATCGGCGGCCTGGCCCCGCAGCGCCGCCAGCCAGCCGCCATCAGCCCCCGGGGCACTGGCCAGACGCGGCATCAATTGGTCGAGTTCCCCCTGAAGCTGGTCCAGCGTCACTGGCGCGCGCGCGGTTTCGACGATCTGCTTGACCGCATTGGGCTGAGCATCGCCAAAACGGGCCAGCAATTGCGCCTCCAGATAGCCCAGCGGCAGCCCGCGATCCAGCGCGCGGCGGGCAGCAAAGGCGATCAACAATCCCTCAGCCCGCCCGGCATTGCCCGACGCCGCTTCGGCGGCCACGGCGATCTGTGCCAGCCGCTGCTCCAGCCCCGCCACCCGCGCCGCCAATTCCGCCCCGGGCAGCGCCAGCGAATCACCCGCCGCCCC
>DAIUBZ010000345.1:0-1798 GCA_036846445.1 Sphingopyxis sp.
GGCGCTTAATCTGGTCCAGCATTTAAGCGGCATTGCGACGCTGACCCGCCGCTATGTTGATGAAATCGCGGGCACTGGCTGCACCCTGCTCGACACCCGCAAGACGCTGCCGGGCCTCAGGGTCATCGAGAAATATGCCACCCGCATGGGCGGCGCAGCCAATCACCGCATGGGCCTGTGGGACGCGGCGATGATCAAGGACAATCATATCGCCGTGGCCGGGTCGGTTGCCGCCGCCACTGCCCGCGCCGCCGCCGCCGGAATAGCGCGCATCATTGTCGAGGTGGACCGGCTGGACCAGATTGAGCCGGCGCTGGCGGCGGGCGCAACCCATATTCTGCTCGACAATATGACCACCGATCAGCTTGCCGCCGGGGCGGCGCTGGTGGCGGGGCGGGCCAAGACCGAGGCATCGGGCGGGGTGCGGCTGGACACAATCCGGGCGATTGCCGCCACCGGGGTGGATTATGTCTCGGTGGGCCGGCTGACCCAATCGGCTCCGGCGGCGGACATCGGGCTTGATTTCGCGCTGGTATAGGCTGGTGGCGGCGCTGGCCGGGCTGGCCGCGCCGATGCCTGCGCCGGCGGCGGCGGCAGGCTGCACCATCCCATCCGTGCTGGCGGTGCCGCGCCCGGTGCGCCCGCCGCGCGGCGATCCGCCGGTGCTGGTGCCGGTGACCGGCTATGTGCTGGCACTCAGCTGGTCGCCGCAATTTTGTGCCGACCGCGACCCCCGCCGCGATCTGGACAGCGCCAGCCAATGCGCCCGGCCCGGCGCCTTTGGCTGGATCTTGCACGGGCTGTGGCCGGATGGGGCGGGGCCGGGCGGGCAATATCCGCGGTGGTGCCGCCCGGCCCGGATTGTGCCACAGGCGGTGATTCGCCAGCAATTTTGCGCCACGCCGTCCGAACAATTGATCCAGCGGCAATGGGCCAAACATGGCACGTGCATGAGCCCCTATCCCAGCGCCTATTTCCGCGCGGCGCGGATATTATTTGGCGCGGTGCGGCTGCCGGACATGGCGCGGCTGGCGGCGGGGCCAACGCGTGCGGGCGACGTGCGGGCGCGGGACGTGCGCCGGGCTTTTGCCGCCGCCAATCCGGGGTTGGGGCCGGACATGGTGGCGGTGTTTGCGGGCGGCGGCGGTGCGCTGCGCGAGGTGCGCCTGTGCCTCGATGCGCGCATGCGCCCGGCCAACTGTGCGCCCGCGCGGCGCGGGGTGGGCGATCAGCGCAGGCTGGTGGTGCGCCCCCGCGACTGACCACGGTCATCAACCCGGCCCCAATATGTGCCGTTTGGGGACGGCGGCGGCGTTAACGCTCTTTTAACCTTACCGCCGCGTTAAGCTTTGGTTAGGCCAGCGGCATGAGCACCGAATCCAGCGCCGAGCCCGAATATGTCAACATCCGCTACCGGGTCCGCAGCCATCAGGCGCGCAGCGCCCGGCTGGCCGAATTGCTGGCTCCGCAGGACTGGCAAGCCGAATTGCGCGCCGCAATCCATCGGGAACAGCGCCGCCCGCCACTGCTGGTCAGCGGCAGCGACGCTAAGCTGTTTGCCCAGAGCTTTACGGTGTTCTTTCTGGCGTTGATGCTGTTTCTGGCCTGACCCGCGCCGCGCCGGTTCGCACCAGCCGCCGGGCCAGCCATGCCGACAGCAATGTGGCCGCCGCCACCATCGCCAGCGTGTCGGCAATATCCAGCCCCGCCTCGATCAGCAGCATCAGGATCAGGGTCGCGCCGACCATGAAGCCGCTGTTGACGATATTGTTGGCGGCCACGGTGCGTGCGGCCTGCG
>DAIUBZ010000346.1:0-1763 GCA_036846445.1 Sphingopyxis sp.
CCAGCACCGCCCCCCGGCTGACCAGCTTCACCCGCCCCGCCAGCCGGTCCGCATTCATCAACAGCGCCCCGGCAAAATATCGCCAGTGGATCACCGGCTTCAGCGAGCCCGCACCGGCGGCGGCGGCACCAGCGGCGGCACCGGCGGCAGTGGCCGCAGTCAACCCGCTTGCCGCCCGCTTTCCGAAATTGCGGGACTATCCGGCGGACTTCACACCGACAATGGTGGTTGTCGAGCTGAGGGAATTGCGGTTTTCCGCACGCAATGGCGGCCGCGAAGGCTTTATCCGCGATGCTGAACTCTATGGCATCTATGTCACCTGTGAAGACCAGAACGGCGCGCGCGCGCTGCCGTTCATGGCCGGGGCGCGCAACCAGATTTTCAACAAGACCCGTGAGTCCCCAGCGTTGGTCAGATCGACCGGATCGAATGTCGTTGTCGACGAGAATCAGGGGATTCGCCAATTCATCCTCGACAAGCAATGCTTGGACACGCCCGGTGCCCGCTTTGCCATCCAGATCCAAACCAATTTGGTCGAGGCGGCGGCGATTTCGACCCGCGACCGCAAATTTGGCTATCGCAGCTTCAAATTCTATCTCAGTCAAATACCGCCGAAAGACAAAATCGGTGGATATACCAGTTCAACCAGCACCCAATCCGCCCAATTGTTCTCTAATCCGAGTAATATCTGGTATACCAATATCCATATCAACCAATCTGATGGATCGGGAAATGAGATCACAATGTCTGGGCGCATCAGATTTATGTAGTTTATTCCACATTTTTTTTTGAGGACGGATATATGAAAATTCATCTGACAATCGGCGCGGCTATGGTGCTTGCCTCCACCCCGGCCTATGGTCAAAGCTGGCCCTTCCCGGCAGATATGTCGCCAACCTTTGCGCCCAAATCGATTGACTTTACGGTCAGCGATGTGAGGGCGCTCGGCCAGTTGCAAATTGCCGAGCGAGCAATATTTGGGCGCGTCGGCCTCTATGCCTATTGCGAAACCACCAATGGTGTGCGCGAATTGAAACCGTCGGGCGGGGGGTCGAACAATATTCTCAACCTCAGCCGCGCTCAGGCAACCACCAATGTCGACAGCCTACTTCAGGGCAATCGCGGCACCCGGCGCTTTGCTTATGACGCCGCCTGCCTGGCCAATGGCCGCATCGGTTTACAGATTCAAACCAATTTGAAGCGGCGCGGGCCGATTGCGCGGCGCGATACCAACTTCGGGTACCGCGCGACGATGATCTATCTGGACCAACTGCCCGGAGCCACTTTGACGCGCGGCGGCATTCGGGCGGTGTCGCGCGGCCATTGGGCGCTGGAGGCCCGCGAAACTGGCGGGGCGCGGGACCTGTATCGGCCCTTTGGTCAGACGGTCGAACTCGCCGGCAGCATCCGGCTGGCGCAATAAGGGAAGGCAGCAGATGACAAAATCCACCACCATCGGTGCCGCACTGGCGCTGTTCGCCCTTGCGGCATGTGGCGGGGCCGAGGTCGAGCTGGACAATGGCACCACCATCCGCGCCGATGCGACCGGAACCGGGGCAAAGGCGCCGGACAATCTGCCATCATTCGCCCCGCTCTATCCGGGCGCAACGGTGCACAATGTGGTGCTGGACAGCCAGCATCCGGCCAAGGGCATGGTCGGCTATACCGTCAAGGCCACGCCGGACCAGATTTATGGTTTTTACAAGGACAAGGCAGCTGCGGGTGGGCTGGCGATTGCTCAGGAAATTCAGCAACAGGGATCG
>DAIUBZ010000347.1:0-1731 GCA_036846445.1 Sphingopyxis sp.
CAGCAATGCCGACCAGCGCGGCGCACCAGCCCTGTTGCGCCGCCTCGACCTCGGCCTGGGTGATTGGGCTATAGGGGGCGGTTTTGGCCGCCACCGGCATGGCCGTGAT
Source organism: Sphingopyxis sp. (assembly GCA_036846445.1). Lineage (GTDB taxonomy): Bacteria > Pseudomonadota > Alphaproteobacteria > Sphingomonadales > Sphingomonadaceae > Sphingopyxis. Next base: position 110 of record DAIUBZ010000347.1, read on the forward strand.
GGCCAGCGGAGCCAGCGCCGCCGCCAGCAGCGGGCGGAAGGTGCGGGTGGAAAGAATCGCCATGGTTATTCTCCTGCGGATGAAGTGGGTCGGGCCAGCCCCGCCGAACGCCGGGCCATGAAAATCCAATTAGGCGCGCCGCCGCCGCGACAAATCAGCCGGCTGGCAGGCCTCGCGGCCTAGGCCGGATGGCCTAGCCATTGCCGCCCGCCGCCGCCGCAATGTTGCTGGAGCTGATCGGCATCGCCCTCGACCGCGCCCGGCGCGAGGCGGAGCGGACCGATTTGCTGGCGGCGCTGCGCGAGCGGGAGGCGCGGCTGGAGCAATTGGTGGGCCAGATATTTTCGGCGCAAGAGGATGAACGCCGCCGGGTGTCGCATGAATTGCACGACGGGGTGGCGCAAACCGCCACCGCATTGGCCCGGTTGATCGAGGCGGCACCGGGCGATGGCGCCGCGCCGCTGGACCGTGACCAGCGCGCCCGGCTGGCGGGCATTGCCCGCGATCTGGTCACCGAATTGCGCGGGGTGATTGCCGGGCTGCGCCCCACCATGCTCGACGATCTGGGGCTGGCGGCGGCGGTGCGGGCGCTGGCCGACAGTCTGGAGCAAGCGGGCTATGCCGTCGATGTGCGGATTGCCGAGGCGGTGGTGAGCGATCTGCCGCCGGCTGCCGCCACCGCCCTGTTCCGGGTGGCGCAGGAGGCAACCGCCAACATCCGCAAACACAGCGGCGGTCCGTGCCGGGTGGCGATCAGCCTGAGCGCGGCTCCCGGGGGCCGCCGCCGGTTGGTCGTTCGCGACTTTGGCCATGGTGTGAGGGGTTTGGCCGAGGATTTGGCACCAGATGCAGCGGCGCGCTCCGGCGGCACCGATGGCAGCCACATCGGGCTGGCGGTGATGCGTGAGCGGATGGCGGCCATCGGCGGCAGTCTGGATTGGTGCTCATCGCCCGCCGGCGTGACCGTCACCGCCGATCTGCGTGCCGGACTGACCGGATGAGCGGCGGGCAGGCGGGCGCCAGCAGCGCGACCATCCTGATTGTGGACGATCATGCGCTGGCGCGCGAGGGGCTGCGCACGGTGCTGACGGGCGCGGGATATCGGATCATCGGCGATGCCGCGACCGGCGAGGAGGCGGTGGCCGCCGCTGCCGCGCTGGTGCCCGATGTCATCCTGATGGACGTGCGGCTTGGCCCCGGCATCGACGGGCTGGAAGCGACCCGGCGGATCAGCGCATTGGGCCTGCCCAGCCGGATCATCATGCTGACCCTGCATGAATTGCCGCAATATGTCCGCGAAGCGCTGAGCGCCGGGGCGGCGGGCTATGTGCTGAAGGACACCGGCATTGCCGAGCTGTGCGCCGCCATCGCCGGGGTGGTGGCGGGCCAGACCGCGCTGCCGCTGGCGCTGGTCAGTGCCGCGCTGCGCGCCCCGGCAGCGGCCGACATTGATGTGGCCGCCACCCTGACCGCGCGGGAAATGGCGGTGCTGGACGAGGTGGCGCGGGGGCTGACCAACAAGGCGATTGCCCGGCAACTGGCGATCAGCCCGGCAACGGTGAAGGCGCATGTCGAGCGGATCATCGCCAAATTGGGGGTGGCCGACCGCACTGAGGCAGCCG
>DAIUBZ010000348.1:0-1722 GCA_036846445.1 Sphingopyxis sp.
CCAGCCGGTGGCGGCGGGCGATGGCCCGGACCGGGCAATACATGTGTCGGCAGCGCAGGGGGCCGGCACGTGGCAACAGGTGGACGCGGCCTTTGAGGCGATGAAGAACGGGCAATATCATGCGGCGGTTGCGCGGCTGGAGCCGCTGGCGGCGCGCCGCGATCCCAGCCAGCTCATCAATCTGGGCACCGCCTATGCGCGGCTGGGGTTGGCCGACCGGGCGGCGGCGGCGTATCGCGCGGCGGAAACCAGCGACCTGCGCTGTGATGTCGAGCTGGCGGACGGCACGCTGATCGATTCGCGGCGGGCGGCCCGGCTGGCGCTGGCGGCGCTGGCATCTGGCCGCGCCGCAACGCCCGCAATCGCGTTGCGCTGATTGCGCGATCCGCATGGCAATCGCGTTGCGCTGATTGCGCGATCCGGTTCGCGCTGCGGTCTTAGCGGCTTGACTTGGGCGCCATGGCGGGGCCAATGCCGGTCCGTGGCCGGGCGGCATCCATCGCCCCATGGCCCGCCAAAATGTCAGGATCGCGCCAATGTCCAACCATGATGCAACCCCGCCAGCGCCGATCGCGGTGGGCGATGCCTTGCCCGCCGTCACCTTCACCCAGATGACCGAAACCGGCCCGCATCCGGTGGCCAGCGCCGCATTTTTCGCCGGGCGGCGCATTGCGCTATTCTCGGTCCCCGGGGCCTTCACCCCCACCTGTTCGGCCAAACATTTGCCCGGTTTTTTGACGCACGCCGCCGCACTGGCGGCCAAGGGCATTGACGCCATCGCCTGCACCGCGGTCAATGATGCATTTGTCATGGGCGCGTGGGGGCAGGCCGCGGGGGCAGGCGATGCCGTCACCCTGCTGGCTGATGGCAATGGCGATTTTGTGACCGCCATCGGCCTGGCCAGCGACGCCCGCAAATATGGCATGGGCGTGCGCGGCCAGCGGTTTGCGATGGTGGTGAAGGACGGGGTGGTCGAGCATTTGTTTGTCGAGGCCCCCGGCGAGTTTCGCCTGTCCAGCGCCGAATATATGCTGGAACAATTGTAAATGACGCCTGCCGACGATGCAGCGGTGGCCGCGCAAGTGGCCGCGATCATTGCCCAGTTGCGCGCGCGCTTTTCCGCATCGGTGGCGGCGCTGAAGGGCGCGATTGCCGCTTATGTCGACCATGGCACCCTGCCCCCGGCGGATGCCGCGAGCAGCGGCCTGTTCGACTATCCCGCGCTCAGGGTCAGCGCCACCGGCGCGCTGCGCGGCGGCGCGCGCGATCACAAATTGTCCTTTGCCCGCATCGACCGCGCCGGGGTGTTCACCACCAGCGTCACCCGGCCCGATCTGTTTGCCGCCTATCTGACCGAACAATTGACGCTGGTGCTCAGCCATTATGAGGTCAGCGTGGATGTGGTGGCGTCGGGGCAGCAAATCCCCTTTCCCTATGTGCTTGATGCCAGCAGCGGGGCGAGCATGGGCGGGGTGGCCCCCACCGAACTCGGCCGCCATTTCCCGACCACCGAATTGGCCGACATCGGCGATGAACTGGCCGATGGGCTGTTTGACATGGACCCGCGCCAGCAATTGCCGCTGGCGCTGTTTGACGGGCTGCGGACCGATTTTTCGCTCGCGCGGCTGCGCCATTATACCGGCACCGCGCCGGAACATTTCCAGCGTTATATCCTGTTCACCAACTATCACCGCTATGTCGACGAATTTGTCGGCTGGGCGG
>DAIUBZ010000349.1:0-1721 GCA_036846445.1 Sphingopyxis sp.
ATTTCGGCCATGCCGCCCACGGGCAGGGTGAATTGGTCGGCGATGTGGCCGAACCAGGCGCCTTGATAGGCGGGGATGTTCAGGCGGCCGAGGTGGTGGGTTAGCAGGTCGGTGAGGGTGAAGCCGCCATAGCGCCCGCTGCTCGACCCCACGCAATTGGTGCATTGGCCGAACACTGCGCCCGCCAATTTGCCCAGCACCCCCGCCTGGCCCAATTGCGTCAGCATCCGGTCGATGCGATATTCCGCCTCGTCCACATCCTCCAGAAACAGGATCGCGCCGGTGAAATCTGGCAGATATTGCGTCCCCGCCAGCGCGGTCAGCACGGTGAGGTTGCCGCCCAGCAGCCGCCCGCGCGCCCGGCCCCGCCCAATCACCTGGGTGCGCCACCGCCGCTGCGCCAGCCGGTCCTCGCCCCCCGCCGGATTGGTCAGCAATGGCGCGGCCCCATCAAACGCAATCGCGCGGAAATGATCGACCGATGATTTCGCCCACGCGCTGCCGCCATTGGGTCCGTGCAGGGTGACAAAGCCGCCCTTGGCCGCAATCGCCATGTGCAGCGCGGTAATATCGCTGAACCCCAACAGCAATTTGGGGTTGGCGCGGATCATCGGCCAGTCGAGATAGGGCAGCAGCCGGGCGCTGCCCCACCCACCGCGCACCGCGAACACCGCTTTCACCTCTGGATCGGCAAACATGGCGTTGACATCGGCGGCGCGGCTTTGGTCGGTGCCGCCCAAATAGCCATGGCGGCTGAGCAGGCCCGGCGCGCGCTTGGGCTTCAGCCCCATGGCGGCCACGGCTTCCTCCACCAGCGTCAGTTGAAACGCCTCATCGCTGGCGGTGGCAGGCTCGATCAGGCCGATGGTGTCGCCGGGGCGCAGGCGGCGCGGCTTGACGAAACCACCGGGGGTGGCGGCGCGGGCTGCGCCAAATTCGGCCCCGGCCCATGGCCCGGCCATTGCCGCACATATGGCTGCGCTGGTTGCCGCCATGACGTCACGCCGATTGGCCCGCATTTCACTCATCCCGTCCGCTCCCATCACAGCGCCGCCGCAAACAGCGCCAGCATCCGCCCCCACGCCCGCTCGGCGGCCGGTTCATTATATGCCCGGCTGTCGGGCGGACACCAGCCGTGCATTGCGCCGGGATACACCTCGACCTCGGCAAATTGCGGCCGCCCGGCCAGCGCCGCGCGCAGCCGGTCCTTTTCCGCCGGGTCACGCTGGTCGTCATTTTCAGCCAGAGCGAACAGAAATCCGGCGTTGGTGGCGGGGATCAACCGGTGCGGGCTGTCCGGGGCGTCGCTCGATTGGCGGCTGCCGTGGAAACTGGCCCCCGCGCCATAGCGGCCCGGGTGCGCGGCGGCGGCGAAAATCGTAAATGGTCCGCCCAGGCAATAGCCCGCACTGGCCAATTTGCGGCGGGGATTGAACGCGGGCTGCTGGCCCAGAAAATCGGCGAACGCCCCGGCATCGCGCCCCACCGCATCGCGGGTCAGGGCGGCGGCATAGCCGAACAGGCGCTCGCGCGTGGCGGGCGCCGACCAGTCCTGATCCGGGGCCAGCACCGGCGATGTCGCGCTGCGGTAAAAGGGATTGACGACCAGCACGGCATGGCCATCCGCCGCCAATCGCTCCGCCATCGCCTTGAACGCGGGGCGGAGGCCGCGAATGTCGGGCCAGATGACCACACCGGGATGGCGGCCGCGCCGGGGGTGG
>DAIUBZ010000350.1:0-1687 GCA_036846445.1 Sphingopyxis sp.
CCCTGCTTGCCGCCGCCACCCTGGCCGCTTGCACCCCGGCACCGGCACCGCCGCCAACGCCAATGCCGCCGCCCAGCGCCGCTGTGCCGCCGCCAGCGCGGCCCCCAGCACCGCCAGCGCCGCCGCCAGCCACGGCCGTGCCCGCAAATTGGGCAGAGTTGCCGGTGACGGAGGGCGGCTGGCGGTATGACCTGCGCTTGCGGGCAGCCACATTTGTCGATGACCGCGGCGCGGCGCGGGCCGCGCTGACCTGCACCGCGCCGGGGCGCACGGTCCGATTGGCGATCGTGGCGGCGGTCGGCGGGGCCGACCGGGTAACGGTGGCGACCAGCGCGGGCCGCCGCGATCTGGCGCTGCGCGGCGGCCACCATGATTTGGCGGCGGGCGACCAGTTGCTGGACCAGATCGCGTTCAGCCGGGGGCGGTTCGCCATCGGCCCCACGCCCATGCTGATCCTGCCGGTTCAGGCTGAAGTGGGCCGGCTGATCGAGGATTGCCGGGGCTGACCCACGGGTTCGGGTGCGGCGCGGCGCGGATCAGTTCACCACCACATTGCCGCCGCGGATCCACCCGGATCGGCACGGGCCTTGATATTCCCGGGCGTCGCGCACCGGCTTGCCCACCTGACAATCGCCCAGATCACCGCCCGGCGGGGCGAACACAACGCCGAACCAGGTGTCGCCCACCGCCGCCTCGCACACCGCCACCCGGGTGCTGCCCGCCAGTCGCGCCTTGACCACCCGCAGATCATCCGGCGACCAATAGGCGTCGGTTCCGGCATCGCGGATGCGGGTGGTGCTGGCGCAAGCGGCCAGGCTTTGCCCCTCGGTCCCGATCATGACCGGACGGGCGGCAATCGCCGGGCCATCGCCCAGCGCGCCATTGTCGGCGGGCAGCGGCGGCGCGCCGCATCCCCCCAGCAGGAGGGCGGCGGTCAGCGGGGCGAGTTTGGCGGCAAGGGAGCGCATCATTGCGGCAAATTAGCGCGAAGCCGCCGCGCTGGCAACGCCCCACATCAGCGTCGCCGCCTGCGCCCGGGCCAGTTTCCCCTTGGGTTTTGCGCGCAAAAATCCTATGCCTGTCAGATGAGTGACACAATCAGCAGCAATGCCAACATCCCCAATATCAACGCCTATGGCGCGGACTCGATCAAGGTGCTCAAAGGGCTGGACGCGGTCCGCAAGCGGCCTGGCATGTATATCGGTGACACTGATGATGGGTCGGGCCTTCACCATATGGTGTTCGAGGTCAGCGACAATGCCATTGACGAGGCATTGGCCGGGCACTGCGACCGGGTGCTGATCGTGCTGAACGCCGATGGCTCGGTCAGCGTCGAGGACAATGGCCGGGGTATCCCCACCGGCATCCACAGCGAAGAAGGCATCAGCGCCGCCGAAGTCATCATGACCCAGTTGCACGCGGGCGGGAAGTTTGAAAACACCTCTGACGACAATGCCTATAAAGTGTCCGGCGGGCTGCACGGCGTCGGGGTCAGCGTGGTCAACGCCCTGTCCGAATGGTTGGAGCTGACCATCTGGCGCGATGGCCAGGAACATTGGATGCGGTTTGAACATGGCGATGCGGTCGCCCCGCTGAAGCTGGTCGGCCCGGCCCCGGCGGGCAAAAAGGGCACGCGCGTCACCTTTGTGCCCTCGCACGACACGTTCAAAAATGTCACCGAATTTGA
>DAIUBZ010000351.1:0-1671 GCA_036846445.1 Sphingopyxis sp.
GGTGGCCGCCTCGATGGGATAGACGCCCGGCGCGCCCACGACCCCCTGCACGCTGATCAGACGGCTGGCCGGCTCGCGCAGCCGCACCTGCACCTCGGGGCTGAAGGTCACCGCCGCCAACGCCCTGCGCAGCCGCGCCGCCAGCTCTGGGGCCGTCGCGCCGGCGGCGGGCACCGAACCCACGAAGGGGGCCTCCATCCGGCCCGAGGCCGAGACCACGATGTTGTCGAGCTGCGATCGACCGCCCGCGCCGCCGAGCAGGGGTGTCTCGCCGCCTTCCCAGATGGTGACGTCGACCACGTCGCCGGGGCCGAGACGCTCGGGATCGATGGGAGGCGCGGTCAGGAACGCGGCGGGGAACCCTGCGGGCGGCGCCCGCCGCGCCCGCGCGGCGACTTCGGCGGTCAGCGACGCGACCAGCCCCTGCAGGGCGTCGTCCTGCTCGACGGGGTCGATCGCGCCCGCGAGCGGCCCGGCGCGCGGCCCGCCGACGCAGCCCGCCGCCAGCGCGCCGAGCGCCGTGAGCGCCATGGCGCGGCGGGTGATCGCCGCCGGCGCGCGCGACGGCGGAGCGAACGACCCAGGCCTGACCCCTTGCATTCTTTTCATGAATCGTCCGTTCGCTGCCGCGCCCCTCAACGTCTTCTTGGTGTGTGCTGCGAAATCGCTTGTGCGGCAACGGCCATAGGCACGCGCTTCCTATCGCCTTGAAGGCTGTGATCCGATCGATCCGAGCGCGGAGACGTATCCTGCCTTTGCATTTGCGCTCGTCTCTGCGCGGTCGAATTGAATTACTGGATCAACTCAACCTGTGCTATATATTTAAAAACAAAAATTTCTTGAAAATGCAGTGTCATTTTAAATATGTCATATATGCAATTCTTTACAAAAGGGGTCGATAGTGAGTGATAGAATTCGATCTGACGATGGCGGCATTTACATATCAACATCCACTGGCGACATTTATGGCTGGAATTCAGCAACTGGTGAGTTGGTGCGCATTGGAAATACAGGAATTAGATTGACAGATATTGCAATTGATCCTGATGGAAGAATGTTTGGAATTACGAACAGCTCTTTATATAGGATAGATACATCCGATGCATCGGCAGCATTTATTGGAAACCTACGTGGAAACGGACCCTTGTTCTTTGGTGTCAACGCCTTGGACCAGGCGAATGCATTCGACATATCCACCAATGGTGTTGGTCGTATTGGAAGTGCGAACAATACAATCATAGCAGAGGTCGATTTACAAACGGGCGTGGTTGTTAACCGATCCGGCCCACTTTTGCAGGCAGGCCAAGCCTCTGCAGGTGATATATTTTTCACGGGCAGATTCAGGCCTTCTGGAGAGCCATTTCTGTTAACGACAACTTCTGCAACGCTCGTTGATGCCGGGCCAACGTCAATCAATGGTGTGCCTACCGGGAACCATCGGGTCGCTGACAGTCGCTTCATCGCAAACGACGACATAGATGGATTGGTGGTGCTTCCCTTGGGATCGGTGCTTGCGCCGCCGGGGTCGATCATCGGGTTTGCAGGTCGAACCGCCTATAATCTTTCGGCTGGACCTGCGCTCGGGGTCGGTGTTGCGACATTGGACGTCGATGGTGTGATCACAGGTGCGGCGACCCGGCGCGGCGCGATCGTCAATGATGATTCGGGGCT
>DAIUBZ010000352.1:0-1653 GCA_036846445.1 Sphingopyxis sp.
ATGAACCAGTGGCCCATTTCGCCCAGCGTCAGCCCGTGGCGCATCGGCATCGGCGCGGCCCCCACAAAACTCTCCTGCCCCGCGCGCAGGGTCAGCCCCTCGACCGGACGGCCCGCCGGATTGGGCCGGTCCAGCACCCAGACGCTTTTGCCATGCGCCGCCGCTGCTTCCAGCACGTACAGGAGGGTGGTGACATAGGTGTAGATGCGGCACCCCAGATCCTGAAGATCGACCAGCATGATGTCGAATGTCCCCATCGCCTGGCCCGTGGGGCGGCGGTGTTCGCCATAGAGGCTGAACACGGGGATGCCGGTGCGCGGATCGGCGAAATCCGGCGATTCCATCATATTGTCCTGAAGATCGCCGCGCACCCCATGTTGCGGGCCGAACATGGCGGTCACGTCGACCCCGGCGGCGACCAGCGCATCCAGGCTGTGGGTCAAATCGGCGGTCAGCGAACAGGGGTGGGCCAGCAGCGCCACCCGGCGGCCGCGCAGCCGCGCCAGCGCCGCCGGGTCGGCCAGCAAGCGGTCAATGCCAAATTGCGCGGTGGTGGGTGCTGCGGTCATGACAACTCCGTCTCGGCAAATTGGGCGTGAAAACAATCGGGGTGGTGAAAATCGGCTGGGCCTTCCACCGGATGCGCCAGCGCCCAATAGCTGGCGCGCACCCCGCCCGCACCGCCCGTCTCGGCAATGATCGCGCTCAGCCCCAGCCGCCACGGCAGCGGCGGCAGATCGGCCAGCGCCACCGCCGTGACCAGCTCCGCCCGCGCGCCAGCCCGCGCGGTGATCAGCGGCGGTGCGGTGATGGCAACATCGCTGCGCCCCCGGCGGCGGCTGGCAAAATCATATGCCGCCCAATCACCTGAAGGCGCGAAGTTAAACTCGCGATACCCCTCGCCATCCGGCCCGGCGATGAACAGTTCAAAACAGGTGGTACGCCACAATTCGTCGCGGCGCTGGGACCCCGCCGTGTCGGGGGGCCAGACCAGCCACCCGGCGCCTTTGGCCCGGTAATCGAGCAATAGCTGGCCGTCCGCAATCGCCAGCGTCACCGCGATTGCGGTCACGCCCAGCGGCGGGTGGGCCGGGTGCGGGTGGAGCTCCAGTCCGCGGGGCAGCATCCCCACGTCTGTGCCCGGTAAGGTGGCAGCGCCGTCCATGTCCCCGCCTTGCCGCAGCCAATCAGCCAGTGCAAGAGGGCGGACCAGCGAAGCGCGATCATCGCTTGCGGTGTGGCGACGGGGTGATAAGGGCCGCGGATGGCCGCCCCCATTTCCGCCCCCGCCCCCACTCGATCCCCCACTGCTGGCCGTGATGCGTTGCTGCCGGCGCTGGCGGCGGCGGCGCTGGGAATTGCCCTGTTTTCGCTGATGGACGCGGTGATGAAGGGGCTGTCGATCGGCATTGGTGCCTATAATGCGGTGTTGTGGCGCTGCGTCCTTGGCGCGGGGTTAAGCGGGGCGTTATTTGCCGCCCGGCGCAGCCCGTGGCCCGCATGGACAGCGCTGCGCCTGCATCTGGTGCGGTCGGCGCTGGTGGCGGGAATGGCCCTGTCCTTTTTCTGGGCGTTGGCGCGGCTACCGATTGCCGAGGCGATTGCGTTGGCGTTCATCGCCCCGCTAATCACCATCTATCTGGCCGAGTGGTT
>DAIUBZ010000353.1:0-1640 GCA_036846445.1 Sphingopyxis sp.
CGGGTCACGGCGGTCCAGCCATCGTCCAGCACCTTGGCTCCCGCCTTGCCCAGATTGATCATCGGCTCGATCGTGAAAAACATGCCGGGGCGCAATTCCGGGCCGGTGCCGGGCCGCCCGGCGTGGACCACATCCGGCTCGTCATGGAAAATCCGCCCGACGCCGTGGCCGCAAAATTCGCGCACGACGCTATAGCGGTGGGCCTCGGCATGGCTTTGGATCGCATGGGCGATATCACCCAGCCGGTTGCCGGGCCGGGCCACCGCAATGCCGCGCATCAAACACTCATAGGTCACCTCGACCAGCCGCTCGGCCTTGCGGGGCACCGCGCCGACCAGATACATGCGGCTGGTGTCGCCGTGCCAGCCATCGACAATCGGGGTGACGTCGATGTTGACAATATCGCCGTCCTTCAGCGGCTTATCGCCAGGGATGCCGTGGCAGATCACATGGTTGATGCTGGTGCAGCAGCTATGGGCATAGCCGCGATAGCCCAGCGTCGCGGGAATGCCGCCGCCCGCCAAAATCATGTCGCGCACCAGATCATCTATCTGGCCAGTCGTCACCCCGGGCCGGACAAAATCGGTCAGCGCATCGAGCACCGCCGCCGCCAGCCGCCCCGCCGCCCGCATGCCGGCAAAGCCCGCCGGGCCGTGCAATTTGATGACGCCGTCGCGCACCAGCGCAGCGGCGCTGCCATCATCGGCGCTGACTTGGATATATTGCCTCATCCCACAGACATAGTGCAGCCCAGCGCGAAAAGCGAGCGCGGACCGCACCGGCGGATCCGCAAAATTGCGGCGAAAGCCCGCTTGAATTTTAACCGTCAGGCGATATATGACTTTCAATAATTATTGAAAGTTCCGAAAATGATGCAACTCACTCCCCTCGTTCAGGCCTTTGTGCTCCATTTTGGCGAAATGGGCAGCCGGTGGGGCATCAACCGCACGGTCGGCCAGATTTACGCCCTGTTGTTCGTTGCCCCCCGCCCGCTCAACGCCGATGATCTGGTGATCGCGCTGGGCCTGTCGCGCGGCAGCGTGTCGATGGGGGTGAAGGAGCTGCAAAGCTGGAATCTGGTGCAAATGCAGCATAGGCCGGGCGACCGCCGCGAATATTTCAGCACCCCCGATGATGTGTGGCAAATCATGCGGACATTGGTGGAGGAGCGCAAGAAGCGCGAGATTGACCCCACCCTGACCGTGCTGCGCGGGTTGATGCTGGAAAATCCCACCCATGACGCCGATGCCCACGCCCAGGAGCGGATGGCGGCAATGCACGCCCAGATCGAGCTGTTGACCAGCTGGCATGCCGATATGCAGCGGCTGGACAATGAGCGGCTGATCCAATTGCTGAAATTGGGCAAAAATGTCGCCAAAGCGCTGGAATATAAAGACAAGATATTCCCATCCGCCAAAAAATCCCCCGACAACCCCATGCCAAAGGTGCCATGATGGAAGCCGATCCCTTCATCCTGTCGCGCATTCAATTTGCCGCGAACATCAGTTTTCACATCCTGTTCCCCACCATCACCATTGCGCTGGGCTGGGCGCTGCTGGCGTTCAAACTCGCGTTTAACCGCACAGGCAATGAGGCGTGGATGGACGTCTATCGCTTCTGGGTGAAAATCTTTGCCCTGT
>DAIUBZ010000354.1:0-1640 GCA_036846445.1 Sphingopyxis sp.
CCCAGCCGGTGCAGCCACACCCCCTGGTCCACCGGGCCCATGATCAGCGCCCCGGCGTCAAAGGCGGCATCGGCCAGCGCGGTGAAATCGACATGGGCGGTCAGGTCGCATTCGCCGGGCCGCGTCAACCAGTCCACCGGGGCATGGGCGCGCACCGCCTGTACCGTGTCGCCCGCCGCTGGCCCGGCATAGCCATAGTCGAACACCAGTATCAGCCCGCCGCGCGCGGCAATCCGGCTGGCAACCGCCGCCATCGCCGCCCGCGCTGCGGCGCTGACCTCCAGCACCGCGCCGGTGGGATAATTGCGGCTGGGCGGCAAAAAGGGCGCGGCGGCGATGGCGGACGCGGGCCGCGCCACCAGCGCGCCGCCGTCCAGCGCGATCAGCCGCTCGTGCCAGCCATCATCGGCGGCGATGAATTGCTGAACGGGCAAAGCATCGAAAAATTCGTTGGCCACCGCAATCAGCGGACGGTCACGGGGCAGGGCGGCGATGTCGTCATGGTGGACCGCGCCGGGCACCGCGCCCAGTTGCGCGTGCATCAACAGCGGGCTGGTTTCCACAAAATGCACCGGCGGGGTCAGGCCAAATTGGGCCATGGTGCGCAGGGCATCGGCGGCCAGCGTGCCGCGTCCGGGGCCAAGCTCGGCAAAAATCACCTCTGGCTGGCCCGCGCGCAGCCAGGCATCGGCCAGCGCCAGCCCGACCATTTCGCCGAACAACTGGCTAATTTCCGGGGCGGTGATGAAATCGCCGTCCGCGCCCAGCGCCATGCGGGTGGCATAATAATGTTCCGCGCACATGCCCATATAGGCGGCAATGGAGATTGGCCCATCGGCGGCGATCATCTCCGCCAGCCGCCGGGCGATCGGGGTGCGATCAGGCAATGGGCGCGGCCCCGGCTGCGGCGGCCCGGCGGCGCGCGGTCACGACCAGCCACAGGCCGATGCCGATCATCGGCACGGTCAGCCATTGGCCCATGGTCAGCCCGGTGGCGGCGGGCAGCCACGCAAGTTGGCTGTCGGGTTCGCGGACAAATTCCACGCCAAAACGCGCCAGCCCGTAAATCATCGCCGATGTGCCGACCAGCAGACCGGGGCGGTGGCGGCTATCGGTGCGCCAGAACAGCCACGCCAGCACCGCCATCATCACCGCGCCCTCCAGCACCGCCTCGTAAAGCTGGCTGGGGTGGCGGGGCAACATGGTGCCTGACGCCGGAAAGATAATGCCCCACGCCACATCGGTCGTCCGGCCCCACAATTCGCCGTTCACAAAATTGGCGCAGCGGCCCAGAAACAGGCCAAAGGGGATGGTGCAGGCGATATAATCGCAAAAGCGCAGGAAATTCAGTCCCTCGCGCCGGGTCACATAATAGATCGCCACCAACACGCCAACGACCCCGCCGTGCAGGCTCATCCCCCCGTCCCACAGCCGCAATATGCCCATGGGATCAGCCAGATAGGCCTGGAGATTGTAAAACAGGACATAGCCCAGCCGCCCGCCGATGATGATGCCCAGCATCGCATAGAAAATCATGTCATCGGCATGGCGCCGCGCCATTGGCGCGCCCGGCTGGGCAATCAGCTTGAGCAAATACCAATAGCCAAGGAAAATCCCGGCCAGATAAGCCAGCGCATACC
>DAIUBZ010000355.1:0-1639 GCA_036846445.1 Sphingopyxis sp.
CTGGGCGGCGGGGGGATGCCGAGCGACCTCGCCAAATTGCTGGGCAAAAAATAAGTATCACAATCAATCGTTTAACCTAAAGTGCAAAGAAGGAAATACCATGGCTACCTCAATTCGTTTGTCGCGCGGCGGTTCGAAAAAGCGCCCTTATTACCGCATCGTTGTCGCCGACGCCCGCGCGCCGCGCGATGGCAAGTTCATTGAACGCATCGGCAGCTACAACCCGCTGCTGGCCAAGGACAATCCCGAGCGGATCAAGCTGGACGTCGAGCGGGCGAAATATTGGGTCGGCGTCGGCGCCCAGCCGACCGACCGGGTTGCGCGGTTTCTGGATGCCAATGGCGTGATCGAACGCGCCGCCCGCAACAATCCGGCCAAAGCTGTGCCGGGCCAGAAGGCCAAGGACCGCGCCGAGGACAAGGCCGCCAAGCTGGTGGAGGCCGCCGAAGCCAAGGCCGCTGCCGAAGCCGCCGCGATTGAAGCCGCCGCCGCCGCCAAGGCCGAGGCCGAGGCCGCTGCTGCCACCGCCGCTGAATCCGACGCCACCGGTTCGGTGAAGTCCGATGACACCGCCGAGGCCGTGGCCGATGCGGTGGCCGACGAGGTGCCTGCCGACGCCCCCGCCGCTGATGCCACCGCGATGGCGGAACAGGCCGCCGAGGGCGGCCCGGTTGTGGACGCGGATGCGGGCGCCGACGCACCAAAGGCCGAGGGCTAAGCCTTGGCCGACCCGCACCGCCCCGTCACCCTGGCCGCCATTGCTGGCGCGCACGGGGTGCGGGGCGAGGTGCGGCTGAAATTGTTCGGCGACGATGCCGCCAGCCTGCGCAGCTATGGTGCGTTCGACGTGATGACGCGCGGCGGGCCGCAGCGTCTGGTGCTGACCGCCATCCGCCCGGCCAATCAGGGCGCGGTCGCCAGCTTTGCCGGGATTACCACCCGCGAGGGCGCTGAGGCCTTGCGCGCGGTGGTGCTGACCGTGCCGCGCAGCGCGCTGCCGCCGCTGGGCGCGGGCGAATATTATCACCATGACCTGATCGGCCTGCCCGCGCTCGCCAGCGATGGCCGCGCGCTGGGCGTGGTGGTGGCGGTGGAAAATTTCGGCGCGGGTGACATATTGGAAATCGAACCGCCCGACAAAAAACGCTTCATGGTGCCGATGACCCCCGCCGCCGTGCCGCAGTGGGGCGACACGGTGGTGGTGAACGCCGATTTCATCGTCTGAGCCGCGCATTGGCACCGCAAAATCGCCCGGCCACCCCGGCCACCCTTGCCGCCGTGCCCGCGGCGATTTAGCCTGATGGCCATTGGCGCACGTGATGCGCCGGCTGGCGGGAGAAAACGGATGCGGGTTGCTATCGCTATTGCGGCATTGGCGCTGGTGCTGCCGCTGAGCGCGCAGGCGGAGGCACAGCCGCCCGCGCCGCCGGTGCCGCAGCAGGCCCGGCAATTGTTCACCGACTTTGCCCGCGACAACCATGTGCCCGGCCTGGTCTATGCGGTGGTCACGCCCGAGGGGGTGTCCTTGCTGGGCACCCACGGCGTGCAAGACCTGACCAGCCGCCGCCCGGTGACCGCCGATACGATGTTCGGCATTGCGTCGATGACCAAGGCGTTCACGGTGCTGGCGATCCTGAAA
>DAIUBZ010000356.1:0-1626 GCA_036846445.1 Sphingopyxis sp.
GTGGACCGGACTGCCCACGCGCCGCCGCCAACGCAGCGCGCACCTCGCGGATCACCGCGGCCAGCACGGCCAGCATGAACAGCCCGGCCAGGATCGGGTCGTTCACCACAGCGGCAGCAAACATCGCACCGGTCAGCGCCGCCGCGCCTAGCAGCAGGCTCTGCATCCAGCGCTGCGGGGCCATGATCCCGGCGGCCAGCATCACCGCCCCCGCATAAGCAATCGCATTCAACATCGCCGCAGCCCTTCTGGTGGCATGGGGTGGGGAGATTTCATCGGCTACTGTTGTAGTTGTCCGGACATGACTGTCATATCGCACCGATTTGGGCAATGCACCAAATCGCCAATTCACCGGCCAAGCCGCAAAAATGCGACGAATGGCGGGCGCGCGACGCGGGCGGCCCAGCGCCTTGGCATCGCGAACCCTCTTGCCAGCCGCGCCGCCCCGCGCCATGGGCGCTGAACGCCGCCAACCGGCGCGGCGACCCCGCAATGAAAGACGCAGCAGTGACGACGCCATGGCAGCCAGATAGCTGGCGCACCCACACCGCCAAACATATTCCGGCCTATGCCGATGCCGCCGTACTGGCGGCGGCGGAGGCCGAGCTGGCTGGCTATCCCCCGCTGGTGTTTGCCGGTGAGGCCCGCGATCTGACCGCTGAACTGGCCAATGTTGCGGCGGGCCGGGCATTTTTGCTTCAGGGCGGCGATTGCGCGGAAAGCTTTGCCGAATTTCACCCCAACAATATCCGCGACACATTTCGCGTGATTTTGCAGATGGCAGTGGTGCTGACCTTTGGCTCCAAATTGCCGGTGGTCAAGGTGGGGCGCATGGCCGGGCAATTTGCCAAGCCGCGCTCATCGGACAGCGAAGACATCGGCGGCGTCACCCTGCCCAGCTATCGCGGTGACATCATCAACGACATCGCCTTTGAACCCGCCGCGCGCGCTCCCGACCCGCGCCGGATGGTCCGGGCCTATAGCCAGTCGGCGGCCACGCTCAATCTGCTGCGCGCCTTTGCCAGCGGCGGCTATGCCAATTTGCACCAAGTGAACAGTTGGACCCATGATTTCATGGGCCGCAGCCCCTGGGCCAAGCGGTTTCAGGAGACCGCCGACCGCATTTCCGAGGCGCTGGCCTTTATGGCGGCCTGCGGCGTGACCCCGGACACGGTGCCCCAGATCAAGGGCACCCGCTTTTACACCAGCCACGAGGCGTTGCTGCTGCCCTATGAACAGGCGCTCACGCGGCAGGATTCGCTGACCGGCGGCTGGTATGACACCTCGGCGCATATGCTGTGGGTGGGCGACCGCACCCGCTTTGCCGGCAGCGCCCATGTCGAATTCTTGCGCGGCATCGGCAATCCGATCGGCATGAAGTGCGGGCCCAGCCTGACCCCCGACGCGCTGATTGCCATGCTGGATGTGCTGAACCCCGATCATGTGCCGGGGCGGATGACGCTGATTGCCCGCTTTGGCCATGACAAGGTGGAAAGCGGCTTGCCGCCGCTGGTCCGAGCGGTGAAGGCGGCGGGCCATCCGGTGGTGTGGTCGTGCGATCCGATGCACGGAAATGTCATCAAGGCGGCCAGCGGCTATAAAACCCGGCCATTTGAACGGATTTTG
>DAIUBZ010000357.1:0-1611 GCA_036846445.1 Sphingopyxis sp.
GAACAGGGCGCGCGGGAACACCGGCGTCCCCAGATTGCGGACGCTGGTGGCATAGACATGATAATGGGCGGCGCGGTCGGTGGCGGCACTGCCCACGGTGATGGTGAAGGGGGCCGCCAGCGCCTTGCGCACCTCGGCCCGCTGTTTGCGCGGGATGGCCAGCAATTCGGCATCATCATCGCTGGCCAGCGGGCGGACAAAGCCAGCATGCTGGCCGCTGTGCGACCGCCAGCCGGGCGCGGCAGGAACCAGTCCGCCGCGCAGCTCCACATTGGCGACCCCGGCGGCGCGGGCGGCGGCAATGGCGGCATCGCCCAGCGCGGCGGCGGCGGCGGCATCGTCCGCCAAAATCCCGCCGCCCACCGCAAAACCCGCGCTGACCAGACTGTTGCCGAACAGGCGCGAGCGGATGTGGTGCAGCGGCAACAGCCCGGCCAGCGCGCCGTCGCTGGCGGTGGCGGCCAATAATTGGTGGCGGTGGCCGGTGGCCGCGCTGACTGCCTCGGCCCACGTGCGGCTGTGAAATGGGGTCGCCGCCGGGTTGGCCGCGACCGCCGCATCCCACCGCGCCGGATCGATGAGCGTAGCGGCCCGCACCGGGCGCGCCGCCACCACGGGCACCGCCAGCGTCATGCCGCCCGGTCCAATGGCGGGGCGGGCCACAATGGCGCGTGCGCCGCCACATCGGCGGCCAGATGGTCCACCCGGTCCCACGAAAATTGCCGGAGCAACCGGGTCAATTTGCCGGCCATCGCCCCCAGCCCGCTGTAATGCCGCAGCCGCGAGCGCAGCGGCGCGCCCGCCACCCGGGGCTGGCCGGGGTCAATTTCCCACGGATGAAAATACAGGATCGCCGGATGCCCCTCGGCATTCATCTGGCCAATCGTCCAGCGGGTGAGCGGATAGGGCAAAATCCGCATGAAGCCGCCACCCGCCGCCAGATTGCGCCCGGCAATGCGCGCGGTTGTCACCGGCCATTCCACCAGCGGGCTGTCCGCCAGTGGCCGCCACCCGTGGCGCGGGCTGGCCGCCCAGCCATAATGATCGTGCACCACCGGCGCGACGCTGGAGGAATAGGCATAGCCCGCCTCCGCCAGCACCGCATGCGCCCAGGGGGTGCGCGGGTCGATCGAGAAGCTGGGGGCGCGATAGCCGGTGACCGCCACCCCGCCCGCGTCCTCCAATATTGCCCGCGCTTTGGCCAGATCAGCGGCAAATTCGGCGGCGGTGAATTGAAACACCCGGCGGTGGTCATAGCCGTGGCTGGCCAGTTCGTGGCCCGCGCCGACAATCCGCCGGATCAGGGCCGGATAGCGCTCCGCCACCCAGCCCAGCGTGAAGAATGTGCCGCGCACCCCGGCACCGTCAAACAGCGCCAGCACCGCATCAACATTGGCCTCGACCCGGCAATCCAACCGGGGCCAATCGGCGCGGTCGATGCTGGTTTCAAATGCCCCGACCTGAAACCAGTCCTCCACATCGACCGACAGGCCGTTTGCTCGCTGGCCGTGCTGCATCGTCATTCCTCATCAACGCGCCCCCGCCCTCCGGCAGGCCCGATATCCGCCTGCCATCCGGCAGGCCCGATATCCGCCTGCCATCCGGCAGGCC
>DAIUBZ010000358.1:0-1610 GCA_036846445.1 Sphingopyxis sp.
AGGCGAACAGACCGATGAAAAAGCCCAGCAGCAACAATAGCGCCAGCCCGTCCTTGATGCCGACCAGCACCCGCCATGTCCGGCGCAAAAAGCCGCGATTGTCAGGCTTTTCGCCCGACGGTGCTGGCGGCGGCGGCGGCGGGGTGGATCGCCAATTGGCGGCGGGGGCGGCGGGCGCTGTGGTGTCGTTCATGATGGACGAGCTATCGCAGCTTGCCGCACAAAGCAATCGCCCTGTCGATCAAAGACCGGCGGCTGTCGGCAAAGCGCAGCCGCGCGGCTCAGGCCCAGCCGTTCGCTCGGTACCAGTCCCATGTCGCCGCCAGCGCGGTGGGCGTATCGGCCTGTGGCCGCCATATCCCCGCTGGTGGGCGGCGGGCGGGGTCCACCGTCCAGTCGGGATGGAGCATATAGCTGGCCCGGTCCGGGGTCAGCCGGGCGCGCGGCCCGCGCACCAGCCGGTCGGCCCGCGCCGCCAGCCGGAGCAGCGGGGCGGGCATCGCCGCCACCACCGCATGGGGCCGCTGCACCGCCGCCGCAATCGCCCGCGCCATCGCCCGGTGTGACCAGCCGCGCGGGCGGCCATCATCCGCCTCATAAATGGCGCCAATGGTCCGCGCATCGTCGGCGGCCAGCGCGATCAGCAGCGCGGCCAGATCATCAACAAAGATCAGCCCGGCGCGCCCGGCGGGCGGCATCAGCATCACCCCGCGCCGCGCCATTTTGAAAATTTCCAGCATATCGGCATCGCCGGGGCCGAAAATGGCGGGCGGGCGGACCATGGTCCAATCCAGCCCGCTGCCCGCCACCACGGTTTCCGCCGCCGCCTTGGACCAGCCATAATTGCTGAGTGCGGGCAGGCGCGCCGCGAGCGAGGAGACATGGACAAAGCGCCGCACCCCCGCGCCAATCGCCGCGCCGACCACCGCCTCCGTCCCCGCCCGGTTGCCCGCGTCGAACCCGGCCCGGTCCGGCGCATTGACCACGCCGGCGATGTGCAGCACCGCGTCCGCGCCCTCGACCAGCGCCGCCAGCGCCGCCGCATCGTCCAGCGCGCCCGGCACCCATGTCACCCCGCTGCGATCAGGCTGGGCGCGGCGGGTCAGCGCCCGCACCTGCCACCCCGCCGCCAGCGCCGCCGCCAGCGTGCGGGCGCCGACAAAGCCGGTGCCGCCGGTCATGGCCAAAGTTCGGGCTGGCGTGGGGGTCAAAGCAGCACCAGATGGTCGCGGTGCACGACCGCGCTGCGCGGCGCATGGCCCAGCGCGGCGGCCTGTGCCTCGCGGCTTAGCCCCATGATCGCCCGCGCTTCGGGCGCGGCATATTCGGCCAGCCCGCGCGCGATCACCGCGCCATCCGGTCCGGTGATTTCCAGCACATCGCCGCGGTCGAACCCGCCGGTCACGCCGGTGACCCCGGCGGCCAGCAGGCTGGACCCGGCCACCAGGGCCGCCGCCGCCCCGGCGTCGACGGTCAGCCCACCCTTGGCGGTCAGCCCGCCCGCCAGCCAAGCCTTGCGCGCCCCGCTGGCCCGTTCGGCGGCGAAGTGGCTGTAGCGCGCCGGGGTGGCCAGCGGGTGGTCAATCTGGCCCGACACAATCGCCAATTCG
>DAIUBZ010000359.1:0-1577 GCA_036846445.1 Sphingopyxis sp.
TGATCGTGCCAGTGCCAGTCACCACGCCATCACCGGGAAACCGCTGGTCCGCCATCCCGAAATCGGCGCAATCATGCTCGACATACATGTCTAGCTCTTCAAACGACCCTTCGTCCAACAGCACGGTCAGCCGCTCGCGCGCGGTCAGCTTGCCCTTGGCGTGCTGGGCCGCGATTCGCTTCTCGCCCCCGCCGAGCGCCGCCGCCGCCCGCCGCCGCTCCAGTTCCGCGATATTGGCCGACATGCTGCCTCCCCTGCCCCTTGCCTGTGGCCATGACCTTGCCGCCATGGTCGTGGCTTGTCCATGCTGTTTGCAGGCGAACTGCCACAGCGGCGTCATCGCTTTATCATCACACTGCCATTTGCGCTGGGCACCTTAGGGACGGACCATAAGGGAGACCTGCCATGCCGATGATGCTCAATTTTGACGATGATGCCGCGCTGCACCTTGCCGCCGCGATGGCCGACGCCAGCGATCCGGACGGCGCCGATGCCAATGCGGCCGAAGATGACGCTGACGACGCTGACGACGCTGACGAGGAAGCGGACGAAGATGCCAGCGATGATGGCGTTGAGGATGATGACGATGACGACGATGATGACGACGATGATGACGATGACGATGACAGCGACGATGACGATAACGCCGACGACGAAGATGGCGACAGCGAAGATGACGACGAAGATGATAACGCCGAACCGGATGACACCCCGGCCTGAATAATCGGCGGGCAATGGGCGCGCGGCGGGCCGGATCAGCCCGCCGCCGCCTATTTCATCAGCACCAGTTCCTCGGCCATGCTGGGGTGCAGCGCCATGGTCGCGTCAAAATCAGCCTTCGTCAGCCCGGCCTTCACCGCAATGGCGGCGGCTTGCAAAATCTCGCCGCTGTCGGGACCGATCAGGTGCAGGCCGACGACGCGGTCGGTCGCCGCATCGACCACCATTTTGTACAGCGCCCGGTCGGGCCGCCCCGCCAGCACATTTTGCATGGCGCGAAAGCCGGAGCGGAACACGCGAATGTCGCCATATTTCGCCCTCGCCTCCGCCTCGGTCAAACCCACCGCCGCCAGCGGCGGGTTGGCAAATACGGCGGTCGGGATGGCGTCATAATCGATGGTGCGGGGACCCGCGCCAAATAATGTGTCAGCGAGCGCATGGCCCTCGCGGATCGCCACCGGGGTCAGTTGCACCCGGTTGGTGACATCGCCCACGGCATATATGCCGGGCACATTGGTCGCGCTATGACCATCGACGATTACGCTGCCATCCGCGCCCAGCGCCACGCCGGCGGCCTCCAGCCCCAACCCGGCGCTGTTGGGGGTGCGGCCCACCGCCAGCAACACCATGTCGGTGTCAATATCGTCATTGCCATCGGCCACCACCCGGATGCTGCCGTCCCCCTGCCGCTCAAATGCGGTGCAGGGATAGGGGAAGCGGACGTCAATGCCCTTCGCCCGGCTGGCCGCGACCAGATGATCGACGATTTCGGCGTCATAGCTGCGCAGCATCCGGTCGCCGCGGGTAATCAGGGTGACGGCCACGCCCAGGCTGTTCATGATCCCGGCAAATTCATT
>DAIUBZ010000360.1:0-1575 GCA_036846445.1 Sphingopyxis sp.
CCGGTGACGGTGCATACGCTGGCCACCTGGATGATTTCGGTGAGCGACAATGCCGCGACCGACATTTTGATGGGCCTGCTGGGGCGGGACGCAATCGGACGAAAATTGCAGCAAATTGGCCATAGTGAACCCAGCCGAACATTGCCGCTGCTGACCACGGTGGAGGCATTTGCGCTGAAGTCGGCGGCGAATGCGCCGTTGCGGGCGGCCTTTCTGGCGGCGGATGAGCGTGGGCAGGCGGCGTTGCTGGCGAAATCGGCGGACCGGCTGACCATGGACCGGCTGCCGGACAATAGCGAATTGGCGGGGCCGCTGCACATCGACACCATCGAATGGTTTGCCTCCAGCGCCGATCTGGTCCGGCTGCTTGACCATTATCGGAAAATGCCCGGCGGGACGGTGTGGAAAATCCTGGCCGCGAACCCCGGGGTGCCGCCCGCCAGCGCGGC
Source organism: Sphingopyxis sp. (assembly GCA_036846445.1). Taxonomy (GTDB): domain Bacteria; phylum Pseudomonadota; class Alphaproteobacteria; order Sphingomonadales; family Sphingomonadaceae; genus Sphingopyxis. Next base: position 450 of record DAIUBZ010000360.1, read on the forward strand.
GGGGTGGCGCTATGTCGGCTATAAGGGCGGCAGCGAGCCGGGGGTGATTTCCATGAGCTATTTGCTCGAGGCCAAATCCGGGCGCTGGTATGCCGCCACCGCCAGTTGGAACAACACCGCGGCCCGGGTGGATGATGGGGCATTCGCCCTGCTGATGCAGCGGCTGGTCGATCAATTGGCGGTGGTTGACGCCGCCGGATCCTGAAGCAGCGCGGCGACCAAGCGCCTGACCTTGGCCTGACGCCACTGCGGCGGGGGTGCGCCGAGCCAATAGCCATGGTCTGCCGCTGGTTTGGTGATTGCGGTTGCCGCCACCCGGCCCGCAGCCAGATCGCCCGCGGCCAGCAGCTCCGGCACCACCGCCTGACCCAGCCCAGCAGCGACGGCATCAATCGCCAATCCCGCATCGCCAACCGTCAACAGCGCCGCCGCCGGGTCACCGCCGGCCGCATCGGCCCAGCGGATCAGCGGCAATGGCTGGGCATCTTGGCCGGGCGGCGCAATCGCCACCATGGCGGCGGAGCCGAGTGATGCATGCTCCAGATCAGACGGCGGCGGGCCATAGCCAAGCGCCAGGTCCAAATTTGCCTCCGCAAACTCCACCGGCCCCGGTGTTACGACCAGGGTCACCGCCACGTCGGGCAGCGCGGCCCGGACCGCGGCCAGCCGGGGGATCAGCCATTTTGTCGCCACATCGCGCGGCACCGCGATGCTCAGCCGGTCGCTCCCCTGCCCGGCCTGAATTGCCGCCACCGCTTGCTCAAATTCGGTAAAGCCAGCCCGCAGCGCCGCCATGCCGGCTGCGGCCTCGCGCGTGAGCTCCAACCCCTTTGGCGTGCGGCGGAACAGCAGCACCCCCAGCAAATCCTCGAGCGCCCTGATCTGCTGGCCGACGGCGGCGGGAGTCACTGCCAGTTCGTCGGCGGCGCGGGGCAAGCTTAAATGGCGCGCCGCTGCGTCCAGCACCCGCAGCGCGTTGAGCGGCAGCAGGCTGCGCTTCATGACGCGGTCGCGGGCGCCACCAGCGGAAAGCGGGGAATATCGACCAGAAACCGGCGGTCATCGCCGTCAGCCATTTCATAATGGCCAACCATATAGCCGCCGGGGACCGACAACGGACAGCCGG
>DAIUBZ010000361.1:0-1571 GCA_036846445.1 Sphingopyxis sp.
CCATTGCCAAGGCCGTGACCGGCGGCCGGGTGAGCGAAGAGGCCGAGCGTGAGGGGCTGGACCTCACCGAACATGGCGAACGCGCTTACAATATGTGACGAATTTGGGGGCTGCTGCCGCGCTTCCCCTCCGCTTGCAAACTGGCAATGCGGCGGTCCCCAACCCAGGTTCCTCCTGCGAACTGCCTGTGGCCGGGATGCAACACATCCCGGCCATTTTTTTGGGCCAGCGAACCGCGCTGAAAAAATCCTTTGCGTGATGACATTATTGTGGCAGCTAACCCTCACGAGTTTCAGGAGGGGAGAGCCTGAAAGGCTGGGCCGGGATGCAAATCCCGGCCCATTTTTTTGGTCGCAGGACAAGGTCCCGGGCCGTTTTTTGGCGCGCCTTACGCGTCAAAAATCGCCGCCGCACCCCCCACGCCGCGCCGCCTCTACCGTCAGCCCCATCAGCCCCGACGCTTTGGCGGCCATCTCGACCTCGGCCCGCTGCTGGCCCGACAATTGCGCGGTCGCCTCTGGCGGGATGACCAACTGCATATCCGCCTCCAACCGAATCGCCTCGGCGGCGATTACCGCCTGATATTCCTGTTTGACCATTGCCCCCGGCGCCTGCCGCTGGTCGGCGGTGCAGGTGACGGTGCCGCGGATCAAATTGCCGGTTCGCGGCGCCTGGTCGATTTCGCACTGGCCGTGATAGATCAACCCCTCGCGCACCATCCGCTCAACCGCAGCCTCGGCCCGGTCGCTGTCGAAACAGACGGTGGCGCGGTCTTTTTTGGCATTTTTAACCGGGAACTTGCCCAGCGTCCCGCCCGCGCTGCGGGTCAGCGCATATTGGCCCGGGACAAGTTCGGCAGGCGGCTGGGCCGCTGGGTCGCCCGCACCGCACCCCGCCAGCATCGCGCCGGCAGCCAGTGTCGCCAGATAATGCGGGATTTTCGCCAACACCAGTGCCCCCAATCGTCGCCAGCGATCAGCATAGCGAGCGGGGGATAACACAAGGTCAGCGCAAATCCGCCGCCACAAATTCGGCGGCGCGTTCGCCGATCATCATGCTGGGCGCATTGGTGTTGCCGCTGACCAGGCGCGGCATGATGCTGGCGTCGGCGACATATAGCCCCGCCACCCCGCGCAGCGCCAGCCGGGGGTCCACCACGCTGGCGGCGTCGCTGCCCATGCGGCACGTGCCAACCGGGTGATAGACAGTGTCGGCGCGGCTGCGGATTTCGGCGTCCAACGCGGCGTCGTCTGCGACATCGACATGCTGCCGGGGGGTCAGGCCAAAATCACTGAGCGGCGGGCTGGTGCAAATCCGGTGCATCATTCGCACCCCGGCGCGCAGCACCGCCATGTCGCGGGGGTCGTCCAGAAAATTGGGGTCAATGCGCGGCGGCGCGGCGGCATCGGCGCTGGCCAGCCGTACGGACCCCCGGCTTTCCGGGCGCAGGACACAGGCGTGACAGGAAAATCCATGGCCCTTCACCTTGGTCCGGCCATGGTCCTCCAGCATCGCGGGCACAAAATGATATTGCACATCCGGTGCCGGCGCATCCGGATGCGAGCGCCAGA
>DAIUBZ010000362.1:0-1570 GCA_036846445.1 Sphingopyxis sp.
GAGCCATCGATGGAAGATATTTTGTCGTCGATCCGCAAGGTGATCGCGCGCGAAGATGGCAGCGCCGCCGCGTCGCGCTCGCGGTTCGTGCGGGCGGAGCGGGATGGGCCGGGCGGAACCGTGGCTCGCGGGCCCGGCGATGCCGGGGCAGATGACGGGGCGGATGACGGGGGCGATGATCGCGGCGATGTGCTGGACCTCAATCACCGCGCCGGACCGGATTGGGATGGCGCGGCGCAGGCGGTGATTGACGAACTGCCAGCGCCTGCGCTGCGGTCGGTGGAGCCAGCGCCCGGCGATGCGCCGGACCCGGCGGAACTGGTGACTGCTGCCGCTGCGGAGGCGGCGCGCCGCGCGCTGGCATCGCTGGATGCTGCTGTGGCCGCGCCGGCCCCGGCGGCTGCGCCCGTGCCGCCGTCCGCTGCCCGTTCGCTGGAGGATGTGGTGCTGGATGCGCTGCGCCCGATGCTGAAACAATGGCTGGACCAAAATCTGCCGCCGCTGGTCGAGGCGATGGTGGCCAAGGAAATCGCGCGGATTGTCGGTCGCCCGCGCTGATCGGCCTCAAGGCTGGGCCGGGTGGGGTGCGGCGGCAGTGACATGATCGAACCGCAACTTCTGGCCGCGTGGCACGCCCATCTGGCCGACGAGCGCCGCCGTTCGCCGCACACGGTGCGCGCTTATGTCACGGCGGCCCGGCGGTTTTCGGCATTTTTGACGGATTATTGCGGCGGGCCGGTCAATCGGGCAGAGGTCGCCGCCAGCGACGCCGCCACCCTGCGCGCATTTTTGGCGGCGCGGCGGGGCGGCGGGCTGGGCAATGCCTCGGCGGCGCGGGAATTGTCGGCGGTGCGGGCTTTTTTGCGCTTTGCCGCCGGGCCGGGCGCAGCAATTGCGGCGGTGAAAGGCCCCCGGGTCAAGGGCGGCCTGCCGCGCCCGATTGCCCCGGATGCGGTGCTGGCGCTGGCCGATCAGCTTGCCGACGCGGCGGCGCAGCCGTGGGTGGGCGCGCGCGATCTGGCGGTGCTGCTGCTGCTTTATGGTGCCGGGCTGCGGATTGGCGAGGCGCTGGCACTGACCGGCGCGGCGGTGCCGCTGGGCGCGGTGTTGCGGGTGGTGGGCAAGGGCGGCAAGGGGCGCGAGGTGCCGGTGCTGCCAGCCGTGGCGGCCGCAGCGGCGGATTATGTCCGGCTGTGCCCGTTCGCCCTGACGACAGGCGCACCGCTGTTTCGCGGGGCGCGCGGCGGCGCTCTGGACGCCGGGGTGGTGCGCGCGGCGGTGCGCCGGGCCCGGCGGGCGCTGGGCCTGCCGGAAAGCGCCAGCCCCCATGCGCTGCGCCACAGTTTTGCCACCCATTTGCTGGGCGCGGGCGCGGATTTGCGCAGCCTGCAACTGCTGCTCGGCCATGCCAGCCTGTCGTCCACCCAGATTTATACCGGGGTTGATGCCGCCCATTTGCTGGATATTTATCGCCACGCCCATCCGCGCGGCGGCGGCTGACGCGCTCTAACCCCTTACGTTGCCGCGATTTTGAGGGCCGTCAGATGATGCCATCTGACTGGAAATCGCT
>DAIUBZ010000363.1:0-1558 GCA_036846445.1 Sphingopyxis sp.
GAAATGCGGACAGCGACTGCAACTCAACCGAACCGCCAATGGTGTCGCCGTCCATGTCGGGCGTGGTGCTTTTGTTAACAATGATCGCGCCCAGCAAATCGGTGGGGATCACGTCCAAATTGGTGGTGCTGTCACCCGCTTCGGACGTGCCGACCCGCGCGCCGTTGATCGTCACCTGGGTAAATGAGGAGGGCAGCCCGCGCACCGACACTTGCTGCCCCTCGCCCTCCGACCGGCTGATCGTGATACCGGGCAAGCGGGCCAGCGCCCCCGTGCAACCGGAACCCGGCACGGATGAATGGCGGCAGATTTGCCCATTCCGACTTGCTGTCCCGGCCCGTCCGGCCTATGTCGACCGGGCATTTGGTTCCCAGAGATGGGATTAATAGGGAATGTGGAAGCGGGCAATCCGCCCGTAAGCCGCAACTGTCCCCGCAACTGTGACCGGTGAGCGGTCGCTCCACATGCCACTGGCCGGGCAATCGGCTGGGAAGGCGGAGCGGACGCGGTGACCCGGGAGTCAGGAGACCTGCCAGCCGCAGTCGGTCCTTTGCGCGGACGGGGTGTTCAGCGTGATCGAGGTTTTCCTCGCGTGACGACATTGGTTTGGGGTCGCGCGCGCGGGTGATACCGGGTGTCCGATATGGCGGCGTGTGCGCGACCCTTTTTGGTGTTGAAAGGGAAATCATGCGCCGTTCTGTTGTTACAAAATCCAAATTGCTCGCCGTCGCTGCGGCTATATTGCCGGTCAGCGCCCAGGCCCAGGCCGTGCCGGAGCCGAGCCCTGCTGCCGGGACCCCAGCCGCCGAAACCATCGTCGTGACCGCCAATCGCGCGCCCCAGCCGACCACGCGGGTGGGCCAATCCGTGACCGTCATCGACCTGCCCGAGCTTGAGCGCCGCCAGAGCCAGAACGTCGCCGACGTGCTGCGCACCATGCCCGGCGTCACCATCGCCCGCAATGGCGGCGTCGGGTCCGTCACATCCGTGTTCATTCGCGGCGCGGACAGCGACCAGACGGTTGCGCTGATTGACGGCGTCAAACTGAATGACCCGTCGTCCCCGGGCGGCGGCTTTAACTTTGGCAATCTGCTGATCGGCAATATCGACCGGATCGAGGTGCTGCGCGGGCCGTCCTCGGTGCTGTGGGGCAGCCAGGCCATCGGCGGGGTTATCAACCTGATCACCCGGCCGCCAGTTAAGGATCTGGCCGTCAATCTGCGCGGCGAAACCGGCTATCGGGGCACCGGCCAGCTTGTCGGCAATATTGCGGGCCGGGCCGGGCCGCTGTCCGCGAGCATTGGCGCGGGCTGGTTTCGCACCGATGGCATTTCGGCGTTCAGCGAGGCGCGCGGCGGCGTCGAGCGGGACGGATATGAAAATTTTGGCGCAAACGCCAATTTGAACCTGGCGCTGTCGGACTGGCTGTCGGTTGATGCCCGCGGCTGGGTCGCGGACGGGCGCCTGAACATTGATGGCTTTGCCCCGCCCTTTTTTGCATTTGGGGATACGAATGAGGAATCGCGGACGCGGGAAATCGTCGGCTATACCGGCATCA
>DAIUBZ010000364.1:0-1543 GCA_036846445.1 Sphingopyxis sp.
TGACATCGGTATCGACATTTTTCAGCCCCAGCGGATAGGCGCGGCCAGTGACGGTGGTCAGCGGGGTCATTTTGGGTCCAATGCATTCCAGTCGGCGGCGCTCAGGCCAGTGACACGGCCAAAATCCCCTGTGTCCGCCGTCACCAGCCGCAAGCCCAAGCTGCGGGCATGGCCCGCAATCAACAGATCATTGCCGCCGATCACCGCGCCACGGCGCTGCAAATCGGCGCGAATCGCAGCGGCATGGCCAGCCGCCGCGGCATCAAAGGGCCGCACATCCAACAGCGCCGTCAGATCGCCGACCAATTGCCGGTGAAATGCGGCGCGGGCCGACAATTCCGCACCAACCAGCAATTCATGCACCACGATGGTCGACAAACACAATGTGTCCGACATTTCGGCCAGCCACGCCCGCACCGCTTCCCCCCCGCTGCGCATCGCGCGGATGCACACATTGCTGTCCAACATGGCGGTGATGGTCATTGCCGTGCCATCACAGCGGGTCGATCATGTCGGCGGGCGGCGGATCGGCAGGAAGGGCAAAATCCGCATCAACCGGCAACCGGGCGAAAAAGTCGCTCCATTGCCGGGCCACCGGGGTAACAATCAATGTGTCGCCCGACCGGCGCACAACCACCTCGCGCACCGTGTCGGGAAAGGCCAGATGCTTGGGGATCCGCATCGCCTGGCTGCGGTTCAACCGAAACAGCGTCGCGCGGCCCTCGCGGTCAATGTTTGAGGGTGCGTTCATGCCAACACCCTGCGCCCACCGCCGGGATATGTCAATGGGATATCCAAACCGGGGCGCAGCCGCCCCGCCATCACCCCAATTCCCGCACATCGGTCAGGCGGCCGGTCACAGCGGCGGCGGCGGCCATCGCGGGGGACAAAAGGTGCGTGCGTGATCCCGGGCCTTGGCGCCCCACGAAATTGCGGTTGGAGGTCGAGGCACAGCGTTCGCCCGGCGGCACTTTGTCGGGGTTCATGCCCAGGCACGCCGAACAGCCCGGCTCGCGCCATTCAAGGCCCGCGGCGGTGAAAATCCGGTCCAGCCCCTCCGCCTCCGCCTGTTCCTTCACCAGACCCGACCCCGGCACGACAATCGCCCATTTCACGCTGTCGGCCTTGCGCCGGCCCTTCAGCACGGCGGCGGCGGCGCGCAAATCCTCGATCCGGCTGTTGGTGCAACTGCCGATGAAGATATTTTCCACCGCGACATCGCGCATCGCGGTGCCGGGGGTCAGGCCCATATAGGCCAGGCTTTTCGCCGCCGCCGCCTGTTTGGCCGGGTCGGCAAAATCCATGGGGTCCGGCACATGGCCGGTGATCGGCACGACATCTTCGGGGCTGGTGCCCCAGGTGACACAGGGGGCGATGGCGGCGGCGTCGATGGTGACGCTTTTGTCGAACCGCGCGCCCGGGTCGGTGGCCAGACTGCGCCACCATGCCACCGCTGCGTCCCACTCGGCCCCGGTGGGGGCCATCGGGCGGCCCTTGATATAGGCAAAGGTCACGTCATCGGGCGCGATCAGCCCGGCGCGCG
>DAIUBZ010000365.1:0-1540 GCA_036846445.1 Sphingopyxis sp.
TCACCCAATATCGGATCAATCCCGCGGGCGGCGGCGGGGCGATGCACTGGTCGCGGTTTGTTGATGTCCAGATTGCTGGGCTGATCCTGTTGCTCCAGCCATTGCTGGGGGCACAAGCGGCCGAGCCATGGGCACTCGCCGCTTACCCGCTGCTGCTGCTGTTGCTGCTGCTATTTTTGCTGCGCGCCCTGCTCGCGCAATTGGGGGACGAGACTTTTGTCCGCCTTGGCCTGCTGATCGCGGCCACCTCGCCCGCGACATGGCAATATTATCTGCCGCTGCGGATTGACCACCACAATTGGCAATTGCTGCTGTCGCTGGCCATGCTGACGCTGGCGATGGGCCGGGCGAGCTGGTGGCGCGGGCTGGCGGCGTCGCTGGTGATCGCCATGCATCTGGAAATATCGCAGGAGGGGCTGCCCTATCTGCTGTTGTTCGGGGCGATCTTCGCACTGGAATGGTGGCGTGACCCGGCGCAATTTCAGCGTCTGGCTGGCTTTGGCTCGGGGCTGACCTGTATTCCGCTGCTGTGGTTGCTGATCTGGCGGGGGCCGGATGCGACCTTTGGCCTCTATTGCGATGCCTTTTCCCTACCATTTTGGGCCGGGGCTGCGGTGACCGGCGCCGTGCTGGGCGCGGCGGCACTGTGGCCGGCGGCGTCCACAACCCCGCTCCGTCGTCTGGCTGCGCTGGCGCTGGCCGGGGCGGGGGGGGCGGCGACGCTGGCGCTGATTGGCCCGCAATGTCTGGCTGGCCCCTTCGCCGATCTGGAACCGCTGGTCCGCACCTATTGGTATGAACAGATTAGCGAGGGCCACCCGATCTGGGAACAGCAAGCCGACACGCTGTGGATGCTGCTGGCGCCGATGGTGGTGGGGGCAGCAGGCGCGGTCTGGCAGGCGCGGCGGACCCTTGACCCGGGGCAGCGCGTCCATCACACCCACGCCAATTGGGTGCGGCTGGCGATTGCCGCGCTTGGCACCATGGTTCTGGCGGTCATGGTGTTGCGCGTGACGGCCACGGCGCTCACCTTCATGGTGCCGGTCGCCGCCGCCATGCTGCAAGCGGCGGTGCCATGGTCGCGCGGCCACCGCCGGATGCTGGCGCGGGTGAGCGCGGCGGTGTTGCTGCTCCTGACCCTGCCGCTGTTTCAGATGATGGCTGGCTATCTGATTGGCCTGCCTTTCTCTCCCAAAAAGCCGCCGACCGCCGACGTCGCCAGCCGCTGCGATGTCCGCGTGCAACTGGACCGGTTGGCTGCTGAGCCGCCAACCACGCTGTTTGCCGCTTTGGATATCGGCCCGGCGCTGCTGGCCCACACGCCGCATGCTGTGGTGGCAACCGGCCACCACCGCAACCATGTCGCGATGAATCAGGTGCTCACCGCCTTTTTCGGCGCGCCCGCCCGTGCCGAACCCATCGTCCGCGCAACCGGCGCCGGCATGGTGGTGCTGTGCAATGACACCGGCGAGGCGAAGCAATTTGTGGACGAAGCCCCGGCGGGGATGGGCGCGGCGCTGGTGGCCGGGCGAGCGCCGAC
>DAIUBZ010000366.1:0-1533 GCA_036846445.1 Sphingopyxis sp.
TGTAGCTTTCAAAGCGCGCCGACGCGGTGACCTCGAAGCTGTAAAAGCCGGGAAACGCAATGTCCGGCGTCACCAGCGGGAACAGCAGTTCGGCATAAGCGCTGGTTACCTTGCGGTCGCCGAACACATCCGGGCGCGGCGGGTGGAGCAAAAAGTCGTTGTTGAGCGGGTCAAGCCCCGACGATGCGGGATTTTCCCCGCTGAACGGCGGGCGGACATCGCGCAGCCGTTCCTCGCGATATTCCGCGCCGATCGCCGCCTTCACCTCAATCGTCCACAATTTCACCAAATCGCCCGATGCGCGCAGGTCCGCGCTGGCCAGCGAGCTGCTGGCGCTGCGGGCAAAGACATCGGAGAAACTGTCCACCACCGATTGCGGGTTGGTATAGGGCTGGTCTGCGACCACCGCGCCATTGGCAATGCGGAACGTATAGCCAAACGGGTTGAACGCCTGATTGTCGGTGCGGGCGATGGCGGCTTGCAACCGGCTTTCGCGCACATCGGGGAACGCCTCGTCAGTGCCGCGCACTTCGTTGTAGAATAGCGAACCTTCCCACGTCCACGACGGCCCAAGCGTGCCGCGCAGGCCGACGGCGGCGCGGTATACATCGGCGTTGGTCGTCACATCTTCGGCGGCCAGATCGCGGATCGTCATCTGGGTAAAGCTGACGGTGCGCGGGGTGCCGACCAGCCGGGCGCTGCCATCGGCATTGGGCGCGCCCGCCGGATCGAAAAAGCGCGCGCCAAAGGGGTTGAACGGGCTGTTGATCGGCATGACCATCAACTGGTCCGACGTCGGCGCATTCAGCGCCAGCGGCTGCCGCCGCATCAGCGAGGATGAATGATAATAGCCAAATTCGGCATAAGCGGTGATGCTGGGCGTGAAATCCCATTCCGCCGTCAGATTGGCGTTCACCCGCTGGGTTTGCGGCGAAGCAAAGCCGAACTGGTTGAGATCGAGAAAAAACTCCGGATTGGTCGTCCGGCTGGCGGCAACCGTCGTCAGCGTTGGCACGCCATTGACGGGCCGGAAGAAATTGTTCGCCGAAGCCGTGCCGACCCGGAATGTGGGCCAAAAGCCGCGCGCCGACCGCCTATCGAACGGGCCGCCGAAATTGTTGAACGGCGCGGGCGCGCGGTCGATGCTGAGGCCCGACCGGCTGAAATCGCGCTGGGTGAGCAGCGTCTCCTCGCGCCGCATCCCCTCAACCGTGCCGAAAATCCTGCCCCGTTCGCCCGCAAAGCTGGTGCCAAAGGTCAACGCCCCCTGCCACGCCTCGCCGCCGCCAGCTTCGGGCGCGGCATAGCGCACGCGCGTTTCCAGCCCCTCAAAATCGCGCTTCATAATATAGTTGATGACGCCGCCGACCGCGTCCGAACCATAGATGGACGATGCGCCATCGCGCAGCACCTCAATCCGCTCAATCCCCTGAGTCGGCAGATGGTTGATGTTCACCGCCTGGGACAGGCCAGCGGTGAAGGGGTTGATCGCCAGCCGCCGCCCGTTCAGCAGGATCAGCGTGGCGGTCGCGC
>DAIUBZ010000367.1:0-1530 GCA_036846445.1 Sphingopyxis sp.
GCAGGATGGTCATGCCAGCCTGAATCTCCGCCGCATCGCGCCACACCGCCGCGCCATCCCGGGCCATCACCATCGCGCCGCCGGGCATTTGCCGGGTCAGGGCGGCGACGCCGCTGCGGGCCCGGTCCTGGGCCATGGCATCCAGCACCCGCCCGGCCAGCAAAAATGCGGTCAGCATCGCCGCGCCGTCAAACCAGGCGTGCGGCCCGCCGGTCGCGGTTTCAAACAGGCTCATCGCGGTGGTCAGCAGGATGCCAATGGCGATCGGCACGTCCATATTGGTGTGGCCCTGGCGCAGCGCCGCCAGTGCCGAACGGAAAAATGGCTGACCGGCATAGGCAATGGCGGGAATCGCGATGGCCGCCGACAGCCAGTGGAACAAATCGCGGGTGGTGCCGTCCGCGCCCGACCAGATGCCGACCGACAGCAGCATGATGTTCATCGCGGCAAAACTGGCCACCGCCAGCGCGCGCAGCAGGCCGGGCAATTCCGCCGGGGCGGCCCGCAGCGCTGCGCCCGGATCATCGGCCAGCGGCGCGGCGTCAAAGCCGATTTGCGCCAGCCGCCCGACCAGGTCCGGCATGGTCAGCGCCGGATCATGGTCCAGCGTCACCCGTTTTTCGCCAAAATGCACCCGCGCAGCCCGGATGCCGGGCAGCGCGGGCAAGTCCCGTTCCAACCGGGCAATGCAACCGGCGCAGCGCATGCCGGGCACGGTCAGCCGGCTTTGCTGGCTGGCTGGCCCCGCGCTTGGCCCCGCAATCGGGGTGGCGATCGTCATGGCAGGTCCAGCCGCTGCTGCACCCGGCTGCCCGCCGCCGCGACGGTGACATCCACCCGCCAACGCGGGGCGGGCGGCAGGGCGCTGGTGCTGACATAAGTGCCCGCGCCATCGGGACGAAACGCCAGCCGCACCGCCGCCTGATCGCCCAGCGGCGGGCGGGCGCTGGCCACAACCGCCGCCCCGGTCAGCGGCTGGCCGCCTGCATCGGTGACCGTCAGCCGCATCCGGTTCGCCTCCAACCGCGCCGCCACTTGCCACCCCACGGCCGCCTGTCGCCGCCCTTCGGCCAGCCAGCGGTTGAAATTCTGGCTGGCGACATAGCTGTTGGCCACAGTTGTCCCGCTGAACCCGGTGAGCGCCAGCCGCGCCATGCCGATGTTCACCGCAATCACCACCGCAAAAAAGCCAATGAACATCAACGCCACGCGGCGGCCAGTCAGCGGTTTGCTGGGCGGGGGTGCAGCGGGAGCAGGCCGGCGCATCACCGCACCGGCCGGGTGAAATATTGGCGGTCGCTGTCGGTGCCGCCGTCGCTGTCCAGCGCGCGCACGGTCAGCGAAAATTCGCTTGTGCTGGCACCATCCGGCCCGGCAATCACAAAAAGATCAACCGCCAGTGCTGAATCAGCGGGCACCATCACCCGGGCGCTGCGTGCCGCGCTGGCGCGGCTGCCGCCATCGCCCAGCCACAGGCGGCCATCGTCCAGCCCGATCATGCCGATCTCGACCTCGCGCGGGCGGGCCTGC
>DAIUBZ010000368.1:0-1514 GCA_036846445.1 Sphingopyxis sp.
TGCTTCATCGTGAACGGCATCCGCAGCCCCAGATTCTCGGCCCACATATGCACCCATGACAGGACGCTGCCTGCCAAATCGCCATATTTTTCCATGGAAGGCAGGACGTTGCGAACGATCCTTAATTCCTTTTCTACCCAGCTATTCTCATATGCCTGTTGATAGGCGGTCAGTTCATCATTGCGGCGATCAGCGGCGACGGCGGCATAAGCCGCCTCGGCGGCCATCATCCCGCTTTTCATCGCGGTGTGGCTGCCCTTGATCCGGGGCACATTCACAAAGCCGGCGGCACAGCCGATCAGCGCCCCGCCCGGAAAGGCCAATTTGGGCACCGATTGCCAGCCGCCGTCGTTGATCGCCCGCGCGCCATAGGCCACCCGCTTGCCGCCCTTCAGCAGCGCAGCAATCGCCGGGTGGGTTTTCCATTTCTGCATTTCATGAAACGGCGAGGTGTGGGGGTTGCGGTAATTCAGCCAGGTAACAAAGCCCAGCGCCACCTGTCCGTCGGCCTGGTGATAGATAAAGCCGCCGCCATTGCTGTTCTCATCCAGCGGCCAGCCCTGGGTATGGATCACCCGGCCCGGGACATGCAGCGCCGGGTCAATGTCCCACAATTCCTTGATCCCCAACCCGTAAACCTGTGGCTGGCAATCGGCATCCAGCGCGTATCGCGCCTTAAGCTGCTTTGACAGATGGCCGCGCACCCCTTCCGCCAACAGGGTGTATCGCGCGTGCAGTTCCAGCCCCGGCTGATAATCCGGCTTGCGGCTGCCATCGCGGGCAACCCCCATATCGCCGGTCGCAACGCCTTTCAGCGAGCCGTCCGCGTGGTACAGCAGTTCGGCGGCAGCGAAACCGGCGAAAATCTCGACCCCCAGCCCCTCGGCCTGCTCCGCCAGCCAGCGGCACAAATTGCCCAGGCTGCCGGTATATGTACCCTTGTTGTGCATGAACGATGGCAGCAGCCAATGCGGGATCGCGCGCTGTTTTTTCGCGCCAAGCACCCAATGGAGATTTTCGGTCACAGGCACATCGGCCATGGCGCAGCCGCTGGTCCGCCAATCGGGCAGCAATTCATCCAGCGCCCGGGGATCGATCACCGCGCCGGACAGGATATGGGCGCCGACCTCTGACCCCTTTTCCAGCACGCACACGCTCACCTCGCGCGCCTCGATCGCCGCCAATTGTTTCAGCCGGATTGCTGCTGCCAGCCCGGCCGGACCCGCACCGACGATCACCACATCATAGGCCATTGCTTCGCGTTCGCTCACCGCTCACTCTCCTGTCAGGGGGCTGAACCGCGCGGGACCGCCCCCGCCGCGTTCTGCCGCAGCTATCGCCCGCCCCACCATATTCGGCGATGCCCGGCAATTGACGTATTCGTCAACCACCTCTTTGCTTTTGCCGATGGCTTTGATGCGGGATTATCATGAAATGGCGGCCAGCTTCACCGATTGGTGGGGCCTGGCGGGTTATCGCACGGCGGTCGGCGATATCCCGGCGGACTGGTTTGC
>DAIUBZ010000369.1:0-1509 GCA_036846445.1 Sphingopyxis sp.
GGCGGCGGCGGGGCGAATTCCAGGCGCGGGCCGGACGCATCGCCATGCTGGCGCGCCGCCAGCCCCGCCAGCAATCCGCCGATCAGCGCCCCAATATCGACTGGTTCAAACCGGGTGCGCGACAAAATTGCCCCCACCCGCGACGCCTCCGCAATATCCCCGACCAGCCGGTCGAGCCGCCGGACATCCTCCGCCGCGATGGCGATCAACTGGCGGCGCGCATCGGGTGCGGCCACCCGGTCCAGCGCCTCGACCGCCGAGCGCAGCGACGCAATCGGGTTTTTCAGCTCATGGGCAACATCGGCGGCAAATTGCTCGCCCGCGTCAATCCGTTCGCGCAGCGCCTGGGTCATGTCGCTGAGCGCCCGGGCCAGCGTGCCGATTTCGTCGCGCCGATCGGGCAGGCGCGGCACCACCACATCGCGCGCCCGGCCCAGCCGCACCCGCACCGCCGCCCGGGCCAATTGCCGCATCGGCGCCACAATCGTCCGGGCCAGAAACAGCGACAGCGCCACTGACCCCATGGCGACGCCCAGCAGCAACAGCCCCAGCCAAAAGCGTTCGGTGCGCACCGTGCTGGTGATCTCGACCGGGTTGGCGACCGCGAGCAATGCGCCGCCGCCCGGCAGGCCCACCGCCGGCACCGCCGCCGACAGCACCGGGGTGCGATCCGGCGCATCGCGGAACCGGGTGGCGGCACTGGCCCCGCGCAAAACCGCGCGGACTTCGGGCCACGCCCCGGCGCGGTCCTCGGCAGGCGCGACAAAGGCCGGGCGCGGCGCGGCGCCGACAATCCAGTCCAGCACCGCGTCCAGCCGCTGCGCCGCCCGCAATTCCCACGGCTGGCGGGCGGGGTCATTCAGCCGCAGCGCCGGGCCGCCCAGCGCGGCGCTGTCATAAACGGGGCGGCCATCGGCCCGATAGAGCCGAAGGTGGCTGGCGCTGGCCCGGGCAAAGTCGGCGATCAGCGCCGGATGCCGCGCCGCTGGGGTGGCGGCGATGGCCGCGTCCAGCAGCCGCAATTCGCGGACCATCTGGCCCAGTTGCTGGTCCACCAGCCGGGTGCGATAGCCATCCAGATACAGAAATCCGGCGACAAACACGACGATGGTAAAACTGTTCACCGCCAATATCCGCAAGGTCAGCGACCAGCGCAGCGGCCAGCCCATCCGGCTGTCGGACCGCAGATCGTCCTGAAGCCGCGCGCCAAATGGTCTATATTTCATCGGCAAACCGATAGCCCGCACCATAAAGGGTGGCGATGGCGTCAAAATGCGGGTCAACCTCGCGAAACTTGCGCCTGAGCCGCTTGATGTGGCTGTCGATGGTGCGGTCGTCGATATAGACATCGTCCTGATAGGCGGCGTCCAGCAACTGGCTGCGGGTCCGGACCACCCCGGGGCGGCTCGCCAGCATTTCCATGATCAAAAATTCGGTGACGGTCAGCACCACCGGCTGGCCATCCCACAAAATCCGGTGCCGGGCCGCATCCATGGTCAGCCGCCCGGC
>DAIUBZ010000370.1:0-1507 GCA_036846445.1 Sphingopyxis sp.
ATCACCCAGCCCTATGATTTCACCCGGGCGGTGCAGGTGGCGGTGCTGGAACATGCGCCCGACCGGGTCATCCTGGCCGGGCCGGGCGACACGCTGGGCGGCGCGATTGCCCAGGCGCTGATCGCGATCCGCTGGCGCGGGCTGACCAGCAAGGCGGATTTTGCCGCGCGTCAGGCCAGCGATCCGGTGTTGCTGGCGATGGGCCGGGACGACCAGCGGGCGCGGGTGGTCGCTGGCTGAGCCTGTACCGTTTCAGGACAATCGGCCAGTTAGGCTTTGATTAACCACGAAATGTGGCGCGGCGATTCCGCCGGGCCGGGCTTTGTTTCCATGATGGCAATGCAGGAGGCAAACTGGCCCCCTGTGCGTGGCCGGCGGTATCCGGACCAAAGCGGGGCGCGCAGAATGCCGCCCGTCATTTCCAGAAGGGAAACCAATATGGCTTTGTCAGTCAACACCAACAGCGGCGCGATGGTCGCCTTGCAAAACCTCACCAGCACGAACCGGGATTTGGGCACCGTCCAGAACCGGATCAACACCGGGCTGAACGTGTCGTCCACCAAGGACGATTCGGCGGCCTTTACCATCGCGCAAACCCTGCGCGGTGATCTGGGCGGGTTGCAGGCGGTCAGTTCGTCGCTCAACCGAGCAAAAAGTGTCACCGACGTGGCGGTGGCCGGGGCGGAGCAAATCTCCAACCTGGTCAACCAGATGAAGGCAAAGGCGCAGCAAGCCGCCGATGCCGGCATTGATTCCGCCAGCCGCGAGGCGATCAGCCAGGATTTCGTTGCCCTGCGCGACCAGATCTCGACGATCGTCAATGCGTCGACGTTCAACGGCACCAATCTGCTGAAAGACGGCGGCGGCAATGTTTCGGCATTGCAATCGCTGGTTGATGGCGATGGCACCACGGCGGGATGGCAGCCGGATTCGCTCAGCGTGGCGAATCTCGGCCTCGATCTGGGCCGGGCGGGGGGCACCTTTGCCAGCCTGACCGCGACCAGCACCATCGCCACCCAGGCTGATGCCCAAACCATGGTGGAAACGCTGACGGCGGCGTCAACGGCCCTCAACGGCCAGTTGTCGACGCTGGGTTCGGCCAGCCGGAAAATCGATGCCCAATCCAGCTTCACCTCCAAATTGGCGGATGTGATGGAAGCGGGCATCGGCAAGATGGTTGATGCCGATCTGGCCAAGGAGTCTGCGAAATTGCAGGCTTTGCAGGTCAAGCAACAGCTGGGCATTCAGGCGCTGTCGATTGCCAACCAGGCACCGCAGTCGATCCTGTCGCTGTTCCGCTAAGTCCAGACTGGGGGGCGGGGCCGGTTACTGGCCCCGCCCCCTTCCTTTCCCATCTCGATTGAATGGCACGCCGGGGCACCCCTCGCGGCAAAGGAACAGTCATGGCCTATCGGATCAGAGAAATATCCAGCAGCGTCGGCCACCGCGCCCGGCTGACCTTGGCGGCCACTGCCGGTGGGGTGCGGCTGGCGCTGGAGCGGCCCGG
>DAIUBZ010000371.1:0-1505 GCA_036846445.1 Sphingopyxis sp.
GACAATTGGCGGCCATAGCTGGCCTGTCCCCGGTGACAGGCCCGGCGATAGCTGAAATGTCCGGCGCTGCGATAGGTGTCCTGGCCGCCGATCACAATCTGGCGCACCCCGGCGGCGGCCAGCCGGGCGGCAACATAGGCGGCAATGTCGAACCAGTGGTGCCCCGCCCGTCCGCCGCGAAAAAACCGCTCATTGGCAGGATCAGCGGCGCAAAACCGCGCGATAAAGCCGTCATCCACCTCATAGCTGGCCGGGCCGATGCACGGGCCGATTGCCGCCACCATCCGCTCGGGCGCTGCGCCCCGCGCCGCCATCGCCGCGACGGTGGCGTCCGTCACTCCGTCCAGCGCGCCGCGCCACCCGGCGTGGGCCGCGCCCACCACCCCGGCCGCGACGTCGGCGATCAGCACCGGCACACAATCGGCGGTGACAATGCCGAGCAGCAGTCCGGGCCGGTCCGTGACCAGCGCATCGGCGCGCGGGCGGGCGTCATCGCCCCACGGCACGGTGACAGTCACGCAATCGGCGCTGTGCACCTGATAAGCCGCGACCAGCGGCGCCCCTGGCAGGACCGCCGCAGCGGCGGCGCGTCGGTTGGCGGCGACCAGCGCGGGCGGGTCATCCGACCCTAGCCCGGCGTTGAAATTGGCCGGCATCGGCGCGTCCGCCCCGCCGGTGCTGCCGAAAAAGCCGTGCGGCACCGCGGCGAGCGACGGCGCGCGCCAGTGCGGCGGCGCAGCGGTCACAGATCCAGCCGCCAGATCCGGTCGTCGTCAATCTGGCTGCCGACGCGATAGGGGTTCCGCCCGACCTCGACAAAGCCATAGCGGCGGTAAAAGGCCTTTGCCCGGTGGTTGGCGTGATAGACGGACAGATATAGGTGCCGATGCCCGCGCTGCCGCGCTGTATCCAGCACCCATGCCATCATCGCCTGCGCCAGCCCCGTCCCCTGCACCGCCGGAGCCAGATAGAGGTGGTGCAATTCGATGGCCCGGTCGGCGGGCTGGCCGGGCGGCAGTGGCAGGTCCAGCGGGCCGAGTTTCGCCATCCCCACCGGCGCGCCCGCCGCGCCAATCGCCAGCTGTAGCGCCCACGCCGGGTCGCTGGCCTGGGCCGCCAAGGTGCCGGGCTGGTTCCACTGCGCCAAAAATGCCGCCAGATCCTCCGGCGCATAAAGGCCGGCAAAGGTGGTGCAAAAGCTGGTCGCAGCAAAGGCCGAGACCGCGCCCGCATCATCGGGCCGGGCCGGGCGCAGCGTCCATGCGGGCAAGGCGGTGGCCGCGATCACCCCATAAATCCCTCTGGCACCGGCCAATTGGGTCCGTGGGCGGCCAGCACCTGAAACAACTGCCCCATTTGGTCGGGCGCGGTCAGCCGCGCCGCCCCCGCCGTCAGCGCATCGGCCTGATCGGGATTGGCCGCCGCCAGCGCGGCGCAGCGCGGACCAATCCCCAGCCGGTGCAGCCACACCCCCTGGTCCACCGGGCCCATGATCAGCGCCCCGG
>DAIUBZ010000372.1:0-1497 GCA_036846445.1 Sphingopyxis sp.
TGCTGGGGGCTAGCTGGCGGGCGATGCGCCGGGCCGAGGCGCGGGCCGATGCCCTGAAGCGGAGCGACCGATGACGGCGCAGCGGAGCGACCGATGACGGCGCAGCGGAGCGACCGATGACGGCGCAGCGGATCGACCAATAAACATGCAGCGGAGCGAGTGATGGCGGTGGAACTGTTCAAGACCAAGCGGCAGCGGCTGGTGCTGGCGATTGTCGCGGCCATCGCGGTGGCGGCGGCGGGCTTGCTCGCGGCCTATGGCCTGCGCACCCAGGCCGATTATTTCCGCACCCCGGCCGAAGTTGTTGGCGGCCAGATCAGCCCCGGCACCGCAATGCGGCTGGGCGGCATGGTGCAAAAGGGCAGCATCGCCCAATTGCCCGACGGGGTCAGCATCCGCTTTGTCGCCACCGATGGCCGCGCCGAAATGCCGGTCGAATATCGCGGCATCGTCCCCGATTTGTTCAAGGAAGAATCGGGCATGGTCGCCGACGGGGTGCTGCGCGCCGATGGAACTTTTGCCGCCACCCGGATTTTGGCAAAGCATGATGAACGCTATATGCCGCCGCAAATGGGCGATATTCCGTTGGACGCGGGCAGCACGGTGGCAAGGCCAAATGCATGATTGCTGAACTGGGTCTGGCGCTGTTGTGGCTGGCGGCGGCCTTGGCGGCGCTGGCGCTGGTGGCTGCGGTGCTGCAATTGCGCGGCGGTGCGGCGACCGATATCGGCCGGCTGGTTGTCCCCGCCACGGTGGCGCAGGGGGCATTGTCGGTCATCGCTTTTGGCATATTAATCCATCTGTTCATGATTTCCGACATGTCGGTCGATCTGGTGGTGCGCAACAGCCACAGCGACAAGCCGATGATTTTCAAAATCGCCGGGGCGTGGGGCAATCATGAAGGATCGATGCTGTTGTGGCTCACTGTGCTGGGCCTGTGCGGCGCGCTGGTGGCGCTGTTTGAACGGCGGCTGCGGCCCGACACGCTGATCGCCACGCTGGCGGCGCAGGCTTGGCTTAGCGTGGGTTTTTTCGCATTTCTGCTCCTGTCATCCAACCCGTTCAGCCGGTCGTCCCCGGCCCCGGCGGATGGCCAGGGGCTGAACCCGTTGCTTCAGGATATCGGCCTCGCCTTTCACCCGCCCACCCTTTACATCGGCTATGTCGGCCTGTCGGTGGCATTCAGCTTTGCGGTCGGCGCGCTGATTACGCGGGAAATCGGCCCGGCCTTTGCCAAGGCGATGCGGCCATGGGTGCTGGCAAGCTGGATTTTCCTGACCATCGGCATCACGGCGGGCAGCTATTGGGCCTATTATGAGCTGGGCTGGGGCGGCTGGTGGTTCTGGGACCCGGTGGAAAATGTCAGCCTGATCCCATGGCTGGCCGCCACCGCCCTGCTCCATTCGGTCAGCGTGACCGCCTCGCGCGATGCGCTGCGGGCGTGGACGGTCATGCTGGCGGTGGTTGGTTTTTCCATGTCGATCATCGGCACTTTCA
>DAIUBZ010000373.1:0-1497 GCA_036846445.1 Sphingopyxis sp.
GCTGGTGGGCATCAAGGACGGGCTGGCGCTATTGTTGCTGCTCGGCTTTTTCATCGGTCTGTTCGCCTTGCTGGCCAACCGGCCCAATGCCAGCCTGCCGGTCCGCGAGGGCGCGCTGCTGATCTCGCTCGACGGGGTGGTCAGCGAACAACCTGCCGATGTGGATCCGCTGGCGGCGCTTCAGGGCCAGACCCCGATCCCGGAATATCGCCTGCGCGACATTGTCCACGGCCTGAAGGTTGCCGCCGATGACAAGCGGATCAAGGTGGTGGTGCTCGATCTCGACAGTTTCATGGGCGGCGGTCAGGTCGCGCTGGCCGAAATCGGCGAGGCGCTGGACGGGGTGCGGGCCAAGAAAAAGCCGGTGCTGGCCTTTGCCACGGGCTATAGCGATGACGCCTATCAACTTGCGGCCCACGCCAGCGAAATCTGGACCGACCCGATGGGCGGCGCATTATTTGCCGGGCCGGGCGGATCGCGGCTTTATTACAAGGGGCTGATCGAGCGGCTGGGCGTCACTGCCAATATCTACCGCGTTGGCACCTTCAAAAGCGCGATTGAACCCTTCATCCGCGCCGACCAGTCGCCCGAGGCGCGCGAGGCCACATTGGCCTATGCCAGCGTCTTGTGGGACAAGTGGCAGGCTGATGTGCAAAAGGCGCGGCCAACCGCCAAGCTGGCGCCATTTATCGCTGCCCCCGGTGCCGCAATGGCGGCAGCGGATGGCAATCTGGCCAAGGCCAATCTGGCCGCCGGGATCGTCGACAAAATCGGCAACCGGCTGGCGTTCGAAACCCGGGTGGGCGAATTGGCCGGGCGCGAGGATGACGACAAGCCATGGGCATATCAGGCAATCCCGCTGAGCAATTGGGTGGCGGCAAACGCGCCCAAGGAGAAGGGCACCGCCATTGCCGTCATCCCGCTGGTCGGGGAAATTGTCGATGGCGAGGCCCCCGCCGGAACCATCGGCGGCGACACGGCGGTCGCCAATATCCTCGACGCGATGACCAATGAGGATGTGAAGGCCATCGTGCTGCGGGTGGATTCGCCCGGCGGTTCGGTATTGGCATCGGAACAGATCCGCCAGGCCCTGCTGCGCGCCAAGGCCAAGAAATTGCCGATCGTGGTGTCGATGGCCAATGTTGCGGCATCCGGCGGCTATTGGGTGTCGATGCCCGCCGACCGGATCTTTGCCGAACCGGACACGATCACTGGCTCCATTGGGGTGTTTGCCCTGATCCCGACCTTTGAAAACAGCCTTGGCAAAATTGGCGTGACCAGCGACGGCATCACCACCACGCCGCTGTCGGGCCAGCCCGATCTGTATGGCGGGGTGAATGACGAGCTGAACACGATCATTCAGGCCGGTGTCGAGGATATTTACCGCCAATTCACGGGGCTGGCGGCAAAATCGCGCAAAATGCCGATCGACAAAATGCTGCCGATTGCCGAGGGCCGGGTGTGGGCCGGGGGCACGGCGCAGCAATTGGGGCTGGT
>DAIUBZ010000374.1:0-1481 GCA_036846445.1 Sphingopyxis sp.
CTTGCCCGCCGCCAATTCCGGCACAATTGCGGCCTGATAATAGGGCAGCACCCGGTCGATCGTGTCTTTCAGGCTTTCGGCCGCCGGAATCGCTATCCCGGCGTAGCGCGGGTCAGCGGCCAGATCAAAATCGGACCCCGGTTCAATCGGCGGCGGCGGGACATCAAAGCTGCGCCGCCAGATTTTCACCTGCTCCGCGCCATGCCGGGCCGCAGTTTCCGCCTTGTCCAGCCCGGTCAGCCCGCCATAATGGCGCTCATTCAGCCGCCAATCCTTGATTTCCGGGATCCACAGCCGCTCGGCGGCTTCCAGCGCCAGGTGCAGGGTTTGAATCGCCCGGCGCTGAACACTGGTAAAGGCAATATCCGGCAGCACCCCGTGCGCCGCCAGCAAGGCACCCGCAGCCCGTGCCTCATCCGCGCCCTGTGCGGTCACGCTGACGTCCCACCAGCCCGTAAAGCGGTTTTCCAGATTCCATTGCGACTGGCCGTGGCGAAGCAAAATCAGTTTTGGCATGGAAACTCCCGGGGTTTGATCGTTCAAGCGCAGATTTGCCGGGCCAATGTGTCAAGACAGGCGGCGGCAAGCAGCCGGGACCGCTCCGGCGACCAGCCGTGGCGGAGATCAGGCAGATCGTCATTGTCCTTGAACGGCATTTCCAGCGTCATCGCCACCGCGCCAAAGCGGTGGGCCAATTGGTTGGTCGACATGCCCAGATTGGCGGTGCCGGGCCGCGCGACCGGATAGCCCAGCCGGGTTTGAAAATCCGGGGTGCAGGCCGCCAGCGCGGTGCAATAAGCGTCATAGGCCGCGCTTTGGGCGACGCTGACCCCCGCCACCCCCTCGAACCCCGCGATAAATGCCGCCGGAATCGCCTCGTCACCGTGGACATCCATCGCCCAATCGACCCCGCTCTGGTCCATCGCATTCCGCACCGCCAACACCTCCGGGCTGCGTTCGGCGCTGGGCTGGTCCCATTCACGGTTCAGATTCACCCCGGCATAGTTTGTCCGCAGATGGCCGCGCACCGACCCATCGGGGTTCATATTCGGGACCAGATGCACGGTCGCGGCGCCGAGCAGCCGCCGCATCAGCGGATCCTGGGCATCGGTCAATTTGTCAATTGCCCCCTCCATCCACCATTCCGCCATCGTTTCACCGGGATGCTGGCGCGCGTAAAGCCAGACCTGCCGCGCGCCGCTGCCCAGGGTCAGGCAATCAATCGCCCGTCCCTCCAGACTGTGGCCCAGCACGCGGTGGCGCACGCCGTCCAGTTGACAGACCGTCGCCAACACGTCCTGATGCCGTTCCCACGAATAGGGCGCGAAATAGGCAAACCAAGCGAGCGGCCCAGCGCAATGATGGCGAATGGTCAGCGTGCCGCCATCCACCGCCGGGTCATAGCTGGTCGCAGCGCGGGCCCAATCCTCGCGGTCTTCGCTGACACAGGCGCGATAGCCGGGCCACCCGTCGGGATAGGC
>DAIUBZ010000375.1:0-1471 GCA_036846445.1 Sphingopyxis sp.
TGATCGGCGCGGCGGACGCGCGGGCGGCGGCGGCCCCCTATGCCGACCCCATCATTTTTCTGTTCATCGGCGGCTTCATCCTGGCCGCCAGTGTGGAAAAATGGGGGCTGCACCGGCGGCTGGCGCTGGCGATGCTGGCGGCATCAGGCAGCCGGGTGGTGGCGGTGCTGGCGGGGTTCATGGCGGTTTGCGCCTTGTTGTCGATGTGGATTTCCAACACCGCCGCCGCGCTGATGCTGATGCCAATTGCCCTGGGCGTGGTCCGCACATTGAGCGGCGAGCGCGGGCACGATCCCGTGCTGGGCGGTGCATTGGTGCTGGGGGTGGCATTTGCCGCGTCGATCGGGGGGATTGGCACGCCGGTGGGATCGCCCACCAATTTGATCGCGGTCGGCTATCTGGAAAAACAGGGGCTGGAAATTCCCTTCACGGCGTGGATGGCGGCGGCGGTGCCGCTGATGCTGGTGCTGCTCGCCATCACCTTTGCCGTGCTCGCCTGGCCGCTGCGCCGCTATGGCCGGGTGGACAATTTCCCGGCGGTGCTGGCGGCGGAGCGGGCGAGCCTTGGGCCGATGACCACCCCGGAATGGCGGGTCATGCTGTTGTTCGGCGCGGTGGCGCTGGCGTGGATGTTTCGCCCGCTGCTTCAGGATATTCCCGGGCTGGGGGGGCTGAGCGATACCGGCATCGCGGTGGTTGGCGCGGTGGCGTTGTTCATTCTGCCCAGCGGCACCGGTGCCAAGCTGATGGATTGGCCCACCGCCGTCACCATCCCATGGGGCATTGCCCTGTTGTTCGGCAGCGGGCTGGCGGTGGCGGCCGCGATGGACAGCAATGGCGTCACCGGCTGGCTGGGCGCATCGCTCGGCTGGATGGAGGTGCTGCCGGTCATCGTCGTGGTGGCACTGGTGCTTGCGATGGTGATTTTCGCGACCGAAGTGGCCTCCAACGTCGCGACGCTCACCGCCTTTCTGCCAGTGGTGGGCGGGGTCGCGCTGGCAACGGGGGCCGATCCGCTGTTGCTGCTGTTCCCGGCCTCGATTGCCGCCAGCCTGGCGTTCATGTCGCCAATCGGCACCGCGCCCAATGCCATCGCCTATGCCACAGGGTTGATCAGCCTGCGCCGGATGGCAGCGATTGGCCTCATCCTGAATTTGCTGGCGATTGGCGCGGTGCTGGGGATGAGCCAGTTGCTGGCACCGCTGTTTATCGGCGGGTGAGGCGGCGCGATCTGTCCCGTTATTGGACCAACTCGTCGCTGCGATCCGAAAACAATATGGTTAACAGGCGGTTGTGTTGCAAACTTGCCACAATCGGCAGTTAGAGGGACTTGCCAACTTCGCAGTTGCAGCATAACGTACCAACAATAACAAGTTCGTGGTCGCATCACCGGTTATTGGAGCGTCGAGACATGAACACCGAGTTGGGGGTTGCGCGCGCGCTCAACGACCATGAAGCTGATCGCGGGGCG
>DAIUBZ010000376.1:0-1465 GCA_036846445.1 Sphingopyxis sp.
TGCGCGCGCCGCTATATGAGGACAAGGTGGTGGACTTTCTGTTCGCCAAGGCCAGCGTGACCGACCGCGAGGTGACCCGGGCCGAGTTGGAATCGGCGATTGAGGCCGATGACGACAGCGCAGCGGCCGCGCCCGTCGCCAAACCAGCGGCCAAAAAGCCCGCCGCGAAAAAAGCCGCCAAAACTGCCGAGCCGGCTGATGCGGAGCCCGCCAAGCCCGCCAAAAAGCCCGCCGCCAAAAAGCCAGCGGCCAAAAAACCGGCGGCTGAATAAGCCGGATCAGCCGGGCGGCGGGGCGAGCGTCGCCGCCCGGATGACATCCAGAAATTGCTGGCCAAAGGCGGCGCGCTTGCGCTCGCCAATCCCAGGGATCTCCGCCAGCGCCGCCAGGGTGGCGGGGCGGCGCGCGGCCAATTCGCGCAGCACGCTGTCGTGGAAAATGACATAGGGCGGCACCGCTTGGGCCGCAGCGAGATCGCGGCGACGGGCGCGCAGCGCCTCGAACAGCGGATCGCCCACTGGATTCACCCCGCCGCCGCCCGATGCACCGGGCCCCGCCGCCGCGCCGCGTCCGCGCGCAGGCTTGGCCGCTGGCACGGCGAGGTCCAACGCCGCCTCGCCCCGCAAATAGGGGCGGGCGGCGGGGCCAAGTTGCAACCCGCCATATTCGGTCGGCACCAGCGCCTCGCGCAGCATCAGCGCGCGGGCGACGGGTTTGAGCAGCGGTGCCTCGTCACCCGCCGCGATGCCGAACACCGACAATTGGTCGTGGCCGCGCGCTGTCACCTTGGCATCGCGCTTGCCGGTCAGCACCGCCTCGACATGGCCCAGCCCAAAGCTCTGGCCAGTGCGATAGACGGCGGACAGCAGTTTCTGGGCAATTTGCCGGGCATCAAACCGGCGCGGCGGATTGAGGCAAATGTCGCAATTGCCGCAAAAATCGCCGGGGGATTCGCCAAAATGGCGTAGCAGGATGGCGCGGCGGCACTCGCCCGATTCCACCAGCGCCCCCATGGCGGCAATGCGCGCGCGCTCCCCGGTCTGGCGCGCCGCGTCCACCTCGGCCAGCCGCTGGTGGGCGCGGGCAAAATCCTCCGCGCCCCAGAACATATGCGCCGCCGCCGGGTCGCCATCGCGGCCCGCCCGCCCGCTTTCCTGATAATAGCTTTCAATGGATTTGGGCAAACCGGCATGGATGACAAAGCGCACATCGGGCTTGTCGATGCCCATGCCAAAGGCGACGGTGGCGACCATCACCATCGTCTCGCTGGCCAGAAATGCCGCCTGATTGGCCGCCCGCTCGGCCGGGTCCAGCCCGGCGTGATAGGCGCGAACCGGCCGCCCGGTTTTGGCCAGCGCGGCGGCCAATTTGTCGGTCAGCGCCCGGGTGCCGGCGTAAATGATGCCGGGACCGGGGTTGGCGCTCAGCACCGCGCCGATCTGGGCGCTCAAATTGTTGCGCGGGG
>DAIUBZ010000377.1:0-1463 GCA_036846445.1 Sphingopyxis sp.
CCCCTATCGCATCGATGCAGTGGCGGCGGCGCTGGCGGAGTGGCTGGCGGCCACCCACCCGCGCTATGACGTTGCCGGGCACAGTTGGGGCGGGGCGGTGGCGCAGCAATTGGCGCTGGACCAGCCCGGCGTCGTGGGCCGGATGGTGCTGATCGCCACCAGCCCGGCCTTTCCGGCGCCCGACATTGGCACTGCCGCCTGGGCCGATGCGGATGTAATGAGCAGCGGTTTGCGCCTGACCGGGGCCAGCCCATGGGGCATGGCGATGCAATATTGGGCGGCGTGCGGCTGGACGGTGGCGGCGCGGCTACCCGCGCTCAGCCTGCCGGTGCTGGTGCTGACCGGGCGCAGCGACATGGTGGTGCCGTGCCATTATGGCGACTGGCTGGCGCGGCTCATCCCCGGCGCGCGGCACGAGCAGGTGGCGGGGGCGCATCTGTTCGCCTTTCGCCGCGCTGCCGAGGTGGCCCCGCGCATCGCCGCCTTTCTGGACGGCGGCTGACCGGGCTGGTTCAGCGGGCGGCGGCAGGCGGCGCGAACAGCGCCGCGTCAACCGGGCCGTCGATCGTCACGGCGGTCCACATGATGCTGTTGGCCCGCACCCCGTTGTAAAACAGGGTGACAATGCCCGGCTGTTGCCAACTGCCGCCGGGGCCGGCGCGGAAATATTGGCCATAATGCCGCTCGTGCCAGCCCTTCGGGCTGGCAAAGCCCATGGTGCGGACCAGATGGTCGCGCTGGTCAATGCCGAACAGGGTCTGGCCGCCGCCGGGATCGGTCAGCCGCACCAGCCAGATGGGCGCGCCGCCATGGTCGCCGTCCGCCACCCGTTCCGCCCGGAACCCCGGTTTCAGCGCGTGGCGGATGATGCCAAAGCCCATATTATTGGCCCAAAATGCCGCCGCTTCCGCCGCCGGGGTGATGCCCCGGTCGGTCCAGGTGGTGGTGCCGTCAAACCCCACGGTAAATATGTCGCGGCCCTGGTGCCGCCCGATGATCCGCACCTTGCCCTCGGCCTGGTGGGCGGCGGCGCGCGCGGGGTCAAACACCCGCCACATGACATAGCTGTCCATCCGGCTGCGCGGTTCGGCCCCGGTTTCGCCCCAGAAAGCGGCGTGGCCGACCAAATGCAGGGTGCGGACATTGGCCCACGCCGCCCCGCCATGCGCCGCCGTGGCCAGCGCCATGATCGCTGGGCCATCGGGCTGATCCGCAGGGACAGCAACGCGCGCGGACGGCGCGGATTGCCCCGCCGCCGGGGCGGGGGCCGCCGCGGCGGCGATCATGGCGACCGCCAACATCGCCGCCCGTCTTGCCGTCCCCATTGCCGTCCCCATTGCCCCGCGCCCCGCTGACCGCATCGCCCGATCTCCGCCTGGAAATTATTTGTCCGGACATATTCCTATTAGCGCTGCCTTGCTATAGCTTTTCCGCGATGGCGGAATGGACGCTCTTGATGGGAT
>DAIUBZ010000378.1:0-1459 GCA_036846445.1 Sphingopyxis sp.
GCCGACGCCACATTGTCGGCCCGGTCATCCACAAACAGCGCCGCCGCCGGGTCAATGCCAAAGCGGGCGATGGCCAAGTGAAAAATTGCCGGATCGGGCTTGGCCAGCCGCTCATCGCCGGAGACCACAATATCCTGAAACAGGTCGAAGATCGGCTGAGTCGGTCGAAAGCCGGCCCAAAATTCCGCCCCGAAATTGGTGATTGCGAACAGCGGCACCCCGCGCGCCGCCAACCGCTGCACCAATTCCAGACTGCCCGGCACTGGCCCCGGAATCGTTTCGTTGAACCGCGCCGCATAGGCGTCGATCAGCGCCGCTTGGGCGGGATATTCGCGCTTCCGCTCGGCAACCATTTCGGCCAGTGGCCGTCCGGCGTCTGACTGGAAATGCCATTCCGGGGTGATGACGGTGCTGACGAACCAGTCAAGCTCAGCTGGGTCTGCGATCAGCTTGGCAAACAAGTGCCTCAAGTCCCAGCGGAACAGCACCTGCCCGACATCAAACACCAGATAATGGGTGGGATGGGGCACAGGTCAGCCCCGTGCCAGCCGTTCAGCCCTGACGCGCCTTGAACCGCCGGTTGGTCTTGTTGATCACATAGGTCCGGCCACGGCGGCGAATCACGCGGTTGTCGCGGTGACGGTCCTTGAGTGATTTCAGGCTGTTGCGAATCTTCATGACAATTTCCAAAAGCGAGCGTGCTGGCGTGAGCGCGGGCGTTATGGCCCGGCGGCGCAAAAGTCAACCGCCCAGCGCCCGCTTTCGCCGCCGCTGCACCGATGAGCCGATGCCCATCGCCTCGCGGTATTTCACCACGGTCCGGCGGGCGACCTCATGCCCGTCGCGGGCCAATGCGGCGGCGATGGCGTCGTCGGACAATATCGCCGCGCCCTCAGCGGCGATCAGCCGGGCAATCGCATCCTTCACCGTCGCCGCCGACACCGCCGAACTGCCGTCGGCAGCGGTGATGCCGCTGGGGAAAAAATAGCGCAGTTCAAATATCCCGCGTGCACAGGCCAGATATTTGTTGCTCGTCACCCGGCTGATGGTCGATTCGTGCATGCCAATCGCCTCGGCAATCTGGCGCAGCGCCATTGGCCGCAGCGCGGCGACTCCGTGGCGGAAAAATCCGTCCTGCTGGGCCACGATTGCGGTGGCAACCCGCAAAATTGTCCCCTGCCGCTGGTCCAGCGCCCGCACCAGCCAATTGGCATCGGCCAATTGTTCCGCCAGCCACCCGCGATTCTGGCGGCCAGCACTGCCCGCCAACTCCGCATAATAGCGCCGGTTGACCAACAGGCGCGGCAGGGTGGCCGTGTTGAGTTCGACCGCCCACCCCGCCCCATTGGCCCGGACAAAAATATCGGGAATCACCGGCTGGGCCGGTTCACCGCCGAACCGGCAGCCCGGTTTGGGATCATAGCCGCGCAATTCGCGGATCATGTCGGCCAGATCCTCG
>DAIUBZ010000379.1:0-1450 GCA_036846445.1 Sphingopyxis sp.
GCAGCCCGGCAAACAGGGCAAAGCTGTCGGGATAGGACAGCAGCAGCGACAGCGACTCCGGCGTGGTCAGCAGGATGTGCGGCGGGGCGCTGCGTTGCCGCGCCTTGGCGGCGCTGCCGGTATCGCCGGTGCGGGCTTCGCTAGTAATCGCCAGCCCCATTTCGGCAATCGGCGCAGCCAGATTGCGGGCGATGTCCGCCGCCAATGCCTTGAGCGGCGAGACATAGACGGTGTGCAGCCCCTGATGGCCGCCATCCGCCAATTCAATGAGGCTGGGCAAAAAACCCGCCAGCGTCTTGCCCGCGCCGGTGGCGGCGACCAACAGGCTGTGCTGCCCGGTGGCGGCGGCATCCAGCATCGCCGCCTGATGCGGGCGCAGCGCCCAGCCGCGCCCGGCCAGCCATGTCGCAAAAAGGGGGGGCAGCGCGGCCATGATGCAACCTGTGGCCCCCGGCGGCGGTTGCTGGCAAGACCGTGCCCGCCGCGATGGCCAAAAAAGGATGCGCCATGACCGATTACCCCGCCGCCAGCCTGATGTCGCTGCCCGCCGGTTACCGCGCCGTGGTGGTTGGTGCGGGCGGCGGCATCGGCGGCGCGGTTGCGGCGGCGCTGGCGGCGGATGCCCGCTGCGGCGGCATTTATGCGCTCAGCCGCCGGGGCGATGCCGGGCCGGACGGACCCGCGCCGGTGGTGCGGCTGGCGGCGGACAGCGAAAATGCCGCCGATATGGCGGCAGCGGCGGCGCAGATTGGCGCGGAGGGTCCGGTTCACCTGATTTTTGTCGCCACCGGGATGCTGCACCGCGCCCCGGCTGGGGCGGCGGGCGCGGTGCAGCCGGAAAAAAGCTGGCGCGCGCTGACGGCTGAGGGGTTGGCAGCAAATTTTGCTGCCAATGCCGCCGCGCCGATGCTGGCGTTGCACGCGCTGGTTCCGCTGCTGCCGCGCGACCAGCGGGCGTTGGTCGGGGTGCTGGGGGCGCGGGTGGGCAGCATCGGCGACAACCGGCTGGGCGGCTGGTATGGCTATCGCGCGGCCAAGGCGGCGCTGGCGATGCTGCTGCGCTGTCTGGCGATTGAGCTGGCCCGCACCCATGGGCAATTGGCGGTGCTGATGCTGCACCCCGGCACGGTGGACACGCCATTGTCACAGCCATTTCAGCGCGGGGTGGCCAATTTGCTGACCCCGGCGGCCAGCGCGGCGCATCTGCTGGGCGTACTCGACGCCGCCACCCCCGCCCAATCAGGCAGCCAGCTTGACTGGCGGGGCGAGCTGGTCGCGCCTTAGCGCGCGTTTCGACCTGATTGAATCAGGTCGAGCGCTCTAAGTCAGGCTTTTGCCTTGCCGCCCAACCGCTAGTTTTTCGGCAACCGCGCCATCGCGCAGATTTTATTGCCTGCCGGATCGCGCAAATAGGCCAGATACAGGTTCATGCCGGCGGGATCGCGCACGC
>DAIUBZ010000380.1:0-1443 GCA_036846445.1 Sphingopyxis sp.
AAGCCGGAAAAACTGCTGCGCTGGGTGGAACGCTATCATGACTGGCGGCGGGGCTGAGACATGGCGGTGCTGGCGCAGTTTCAGGGGCTGATCGGGCTGGCGCTGCTGCTCACGCTGGCGTGGGCGATGAGCGAGGATCGCCGCGCCCTGCCCGGCTGGCGCTGGGTGGCGGGCGCGTTGCTGGTGCAACTGGCGTTGGCGCTGGCGATTGTCCGGGTGCCGCTGATCTGGGAATTTGTGACGCTGGCCAACCATCTGGTCAGTGCGGTGGAGCGGGCCACGCTGGCGGGCAGCGCCTATATGTTCGGCTATCTGGGCGGGGCGCCGGTGCCATTTGTGCTGGCCCCGGGGCAGGCCGCGCCGCTGGTCATCGCCTTTCAGATCCTGCCGCTCGTTATCGTATTTTCGGCGCTGTCAGCGCTGCTGTGGCATTGGCGGGTGCTGCAATGGCTGGTGGCCGGCATCGACTGGGCGCTGCGGCGCAGCCTTGGGGTCAGCGGCCCGGTGGGGCTGGCGGGCGGGGCCACGATGTTTTTGGGGGTGGTGGAAACGCCGCTGGTGCTGCGCGGCTGGTTTGCCCGGATGACCCGCGCCGAGCTGTTCAGCGTGATGGTGCTCATCATGGCGACGATTTCGGGTGCCATATTGATCCTTTATGCCACCACGCTGGCAAAAACCCTGCCCGATGCAGTGGGACATATGATTGCCGCGTCGCTGGTGTCGCTGCCCGCCGCCATATTGATCGCCCGGATCATGGTGCCGGACGGCGAATCGCCCCCCGCCACCACGCCCGCCGCCGACGACGTCGCACCGGAAACCGCGCTGCGGTTCGACAACAGCATCGACGCAATTGTGCGCGGGACGATGGACGGGGTGCAATTGTTTCTGGCGGTGATCGGCATCATCATCGTGGTGTTTGCGCTGGTCAATCTGGTCGATCAACTGCTGGCGCTGCTGCCGCTGGTGGAGGGTCAGGCGGTCACGCTGCGCCGCGCCTTTGGCTGGCTGCTCGCGCCAGTGATGTGGACGCTGGGGGTCAGCTGGGACCAGGCCCCGGCAGCGGGCGCATTGATGGGGACCAAGGCGATATTGAACGAATATGTCGCCTATCTGGACCTCGCCGCCTTGCCGGCGGGCGCGCTGGATGGCCGCAATTTGCTCATCACCACCTATGCGCTGTGCGGGGTGGCCAATCTGGCCAGCGTTGGTCTGTTGGTGTCCACCATCGGCACATTGGTGCCGGAACGCCGGGCCGAAGTGGCGGGGCTGGGCATGAAAAGCTGGCTGGCCGGCAATGTCGCGACCGCGATGACCGCCGCGATGATCGGGCTGGTGACATGGGCATAAGCCGCGCCGGGCGGCGCAATGTTTGACGCCCGGCTGCGCCCGCTGATTGACCCGCCGCTGAACGCCGCCGGGGGCTGGCTGGCGGCGCGGGGGATC
>DAIUBZ010000381.1:0-1442 GCA_036846445.1 Sphingopyxis sp.
CCAGCGGCAAAGGGCGCCATGATGAACATGAACATCCACGGCATGATCGCAAACACCTGCTGCTGAATCGGGTCGGTCGGCGCGGGGTTCAACCGGAATTGCAGCCACATGGTGACGCCCAAAATGATCGCCAGCACGCCGATGCCCAAAATCGCGGGCGGCGTCCACGGCAACAGGCCGAACAGATTCAGCACCATTGCCGGATCGGGCACCGACAAATCCTTAATCCACAACATAAACGGTTGATGCCGCATTTCGATGGTCAGGATCAACACCTTATAAAGTGCATAAAAAATCGGAATCTGGATGACAATCGGCAGGCATCCGGCCAGCGGATTGATTTTCTCATCCTTGTACAGCTTCATCAATTCCTGTTGCTGCTTGGGTTTGTCATCCTTGAACCGGTCTTGAATCGCCTTCATCTTGGGCTGGACGATCTTCATCTGGGCCATGGAATGAAATTGCTTTTGGGCAATCGGGAACAGCGCCAGCCGGATGATCAGGGTCAGCGCCATGATCGCCACCCCGAAATTGCCAACCAGCCGATACAGCCAATCCAGCACCGCGAAAATCGGCCGGGCGAAAAAGTCAAACCAACCCCAGTCAATCGCATGGCTGAGCCGGGTGATGCCCAGCCGGTTGGTATAATCGTCCAGCACCGCCACTTCCTTCGCCCCGGCAAAAATGCGGGTCACGTCGCTGGCGGCGGCCCCGGGGGCCAAATTGGCCGCCGCGCGGGCAAAATTGGTCTGGAACAAATCTCCGCTGCCGGTTCGCATCGCGGCGGTCACGCGCTCCTTGGTGCCCGGCGCGACGGCGGCCAGCCAATATTTGTCGGAAAAGCCGATCCAGCCGCCGACCTGCCCGGCAAAGCTGACCGCGCCGCCGGGAGCGGCCCGGATATCGTCATAGTCCCAATCATAGTTGGTGGCCCCGGCCAGATGGCCCATCGGCCCGCTGTGCGCAGTCCAGGTGTCGGCGTCTTCGGGCAATTTGGGCACACCCCGACGGTTGATAAAGGCATAGCTGGCGACGGGCACCGCGGCGGCGGCGCGATTTTCCACCCGCTTGGTGGCGGTGATCAGATAATCATTGTCGATCTGAAACCGGATTTGGAACAATTGGCCCGCGCCATTGTCCCAACTGAGCGTCAGCGGGCTGGTCGGCGTCAATTCAGCCCGGTCCGCCTGCCACAGGGTCGTGGCATCGGGCACCACGCCCGCCGCGCCGGTCCAGCCGACGCTGGCAAAGGTGGCCCCGGCGGTGCTGGCGGGCGCGAACAGCCGCACCGGCGCGCTGGTGCGTTCCACCGCCACCCGGTGGTTGGTCAAGCTAATGTCGTCAACCCGCGCGCCGACCAGATTGATCGAACCGGTCACCTTGGCATTGCGCAGCGGCACGCGGGGGCTGGCGGCCAGCGCGGCGTTGACGCTCTGTGGCTT
>DAIUBZ010000382.1:0-1413 GCA_036846445.1 Sphingopyxis sp.
GTCGGGGTGCCTCCCGGCACCTGGCGCGCCCGCTGGAGCTGAAAGGCGTTGGAGCGATAATGCAGGAACGCCATGTCAGTGGGCCGCAGCGCCGCCGCGACCGCCGCATTGCCCTCGTGTCCCGACGAGCCGATCGTGTAAAAACCCTCGCCCCGCGCCTGAAGATCGCGCGACAGCCGGTCGAGCTGGCGGGTGGTCAATTGGGTCAGGAAAATATCCGCCAGCAGCGCAGGCGGCAGGCCGATTTCGCCCGGATCTGGCATTCCCGCGCGGCTGGGCAAGTCGCCTGCCGCCAACCGGGCCAGAAATTTTTCATGAACCAAAGTTGCGGCGTCCATTCGTGGGCATCCAATTTGGTCCGCCAGCAGCGGAGATACAGTTGCGCCGCAGGCATGATGCCCTCTTGGCGAGCGATGCGGCGGCTGTTAGCACCGGGTCAATGGCCGTGCCACCCTCCTTGCGACATTCACGCGTCACCGCGCGCCCCCGCCGGTGAGCAATGCCAGCGATACCGGAACCGCCGCGAGTGATGCGGCGCTGGCCGAGGCCACATTGGTGGACGGCGAACTGGTCGATGCGGCCTATGCCGAGGTGATGGCTGATGGCGGCGTGCAAACCGCCTTTCCGCCGCCCAAGGTGGCTGAAGCGCCCAGCACGCCGCAGTGGCTGATCGACGCGCTGGAGGCGATTGCCCGGGCGCTGGAGTGGGCGGCACCGGCGGCGCGGCCATTGTTGATCGCGGCGGGGATTTTGGCGCTGATCTGGCTGGTGTGGCGG
Organism: Sphingopyxis sp.; assembly: GCA_036846445.1. Taxonomy (GTDB): domain Bacteria; phylum Pseudomonadota; class Alphaproteobacteria; order Sphingomonadales; family Sphingomonadaceae; genus Sphingopyxis. Next base: position 778 of record DAIUBZ010000382.1, read on the forward strand.
CTGTCGCCAGCCCTGCGCGCTTGGCTGGCCCGGCGGCGCGGCGGGGATGATGCCGCGCCCGCTGACCCGATTGAGGTGACCCGGGCCCGGGCATTGCTGGCGGAGGCGGACGCGCTGGCGGCGGGCGGCAATTTTGCCGGGGCGGTGCATCTGCTGTTGCTGCGCGGCGTGGCGGATATTGCCAGCAACCGCCCGGCGCTGGTCCGCCCGTCGCGCACGTCGCGCGATCTGGCCGCCGCCGCCGACTTGCCGCCGCCAATCGCCGGGGCCTTTGCCCGCATTGCCGAGGCGGTCGAGATCAGCCGGTTCGGCGGGCGGAGCATTGATGCAGCGGCGTGGCAGACGTCACGCGATGCCTATGGCGCGCTGACCGTGGCGCGCAACTGGGCCGCCGCCTGACCATGGCCGCCGACGCCCGCGCCAATCCGTTCAACCCGCGCCTGATCGCGGCGATTGTCACCGTCGGCGTGATCGGCTTTGTCGCGATGTGGGCGCTGATTGCTCTGGGGCCGCGCCTGGCCAGCGACAACAATGGCGGCGGCCACGCCCTGTCGCGCGGGGCCACGGGCTTTGCCGCGATTGTCGAATTGATTGACCGCAGCGGCGGGGCGATCCGCATCGACCGGCGCGGGCGCA
>DAIUBZ010000383.1:0-1399 GCA_036846445.1 Sphingopyxis sp.
CGGCGGCGTTTGATCCCGCCGCCATCCCCGATGTCACCATCCCCGACCTGTCGCTTGCCACGATGCAGGATTTGGTCACCCGGCTGTCGGCGGACGAGATGGGCGGGCGGGCGCCGGGCAGCGAGGGCGAGGAACTGACCGTTGCCCTGTTGATCGAACGGTTCAAGGCGGCGGGGCTTCAGCCCGGCAATGGCGACAGTTGGACCCAGGAGGTGCCGCTGGTGGAAATCACCGCCAAGAACCCCAGCGCGCTCAGCTTTACTGGCGGCAAAAGGCCGATCAGCCTCGCTTATGGCCCGGAATATGTCATTGGCACCTATCGGCTTCAGCCCGAAATCGCGGTGAAGGACAGCGATGTCGTGTTTGTCGGCTATGGCATCAACGCCCCGGAAAAAGGGTGGAATGATTATGCCGGGCTGGACGTGAAGGGCAAGACCGTGGTCATGCTGGTCAATGATCCCGATTGGGAAACGCCGGAAACCACCGGCACATTCAATGGCCGCGCCATGACCTATTATGGCCGCTGGACCTATAAATTTGACGAGGCGGCGCGGCAGGGGGCGGCGGCGGCGCTGATCGTCCATGACACCGAGCCGGCGGCCTATCCATGGTCGGTCGTGCAATCAAGCTGGACCGGCCCGCAATATATGGCCGAGGCCAGCGACGGCGGCGCGAACCAGACCGCTGGCAATGGCTGGATTGGGCTGGAGCAAGCGCGGGCGCTGGCGGCCAGCGCGGGGCAAGATTTTGATGCCCTGCGCGCCGCCGCCAAGGCCGAGGGGTTCAAGCCTGTTCCCTTTGCCGGGGTGAAGGCCAGTTTCAGCTTTGCCAATGAAATTGCGAAGAAAACATCGCAAAATGTCATCGCCAAATTGCCGGGGGCCAAGCGCCCGGACGAGGTGGTGCTGCACACCGCCCACTGGGACCATTTGGGGACGTGCGACGCGCGCGGCGACAATCCCGACACAATTTGCAACGGGGCGATCGACAATGCGACCGGCGTGGCCGCACTGGTGGCGCTGGCCGAGGCGCATGTGAAGGCGGGCGCGCCCGACCGGACATTGGTGTTTCTGGCGGTGACAGCGGAGGAATCCGGCCTGCTGGGCAGCAAATTTTATGCCGAGAACCCGATTTTTCCGCTGGCCAAGACCGCTGGCGGCATCAACATCGATGCGCTGAGCGGCACGGGCCCCGCGCGCGATGTGACGGTGATCGGGCGCGGCAAATCGGAACTGGAGGCATTTTTGGACAAGGCGCTGGCGATGGACCAGCGGGTCGCCAAGGATGAACCGACGCCCGAAAAAGGCTTTTACTATCGCTCCGACCATTTCAGCTTTGCCAAAAAGGGCGTGCCGATGCTGTATTTCGAGGGCGGGCAGGATCTGGTCAACGGCGGGGT
>DAIUBZ010000384.1:0-1397 GCA_036846445.1 Sphingopyxis sp.
TATGACTGGTATTGCAACACCATCCCGACCCCGGCGGGCGGCACCCATGAGGCGGGGCTGCGCGCCGCGCTGACCAAGGGGCTGCGCGCTTTTGGCGAGTTGGTGGGCCAGAAACGCGCGGCGCAATTGACGGCGGAAGATGTGCTGAACGGCTGTGAACTGATGCTGTCGGTCTTTATCCGCGAGCCGCAATTCCAAAGCCAGACCAAGGACCGGCTGACCTCGCCCGATGCCGCCCGGCTGGTTGAGGCGGCGCTGCGCGACCAGTTTGACCAATATCTGGCCGACAATATGGACCGGGGCCGCGCCTTGCTGGGGCTGGTGCTCGACCGGCTGGACGAGCGGTTGAAGCGCAAGGCCGAGCGCGAGGTGAAGCGCAAGACCGCGACCAGCGGGCGCAAGCTGCGTCTGCCCGGCAAGCTGACGGATTGTGCCAATAATGGCCCCGAAGGCACGGAATTGTTTATTGTCGAGGGCGACAGCGCGGGCGGCAGCGCGAAACAGGCGCGCGACCGCAAGACCCAGGCGATCCTGCCGATTCGCGGCAAGATTTTGAACGTCGCCAGCGCCAGCGCCGACAAAATCCGCGCCAATCAGGAGGTGGCCGATCTGGCGCTCGCGCTGGGCTGTGGCATCCGGGGGGACTGTGACGCGGCGCGGCTGCGCTATGAACGCATCATCATCATGACCGACGCCGATGTCGATGGCGCGCACATTGCGACGTTGCTGATGACATTTTTCTTTCAGGAAATGGCCGATATTGTCCGCGCCGGGCATATTTATCTGGCGCAGCCGCCGCTGTATCGCCTGACCGCCGGGGCAATATCGGCCTATGCCCGCGATGACGCCCACCGCGCCGAGCTGGAGGCAAGCCAGTTCAAGGGCCGCAAGGTCGATGTCAGCCGGTTCAAGGGGCTGGGCGAGATGAACCCCGGCCAGCTCAAGGAAACGACCATGGACCCCGCCACCCGCTCGCTGCTGCGCGTGGCGTTGCCGCAGGAATATGAGGCGCGGTTTCAGGTGAAGCAATTGGTGGAGCGGTTGATGGGCAAGAACCCGGAACATCGGTTTCACTTCATTCAGGCAAATGCGGGGACATTGGCGGATGACGCAATTGATGCTTAGGGCGCTCGCGGCAGTGCTGCCGGCGGTGCTGCTGGCGGGGCTGGCCGCAGGCGTGGCCCGGGCGGAACCAGCAGCGACGCCAGCGCCCTCGCCAGCGCCAGCCATTCCGGCGGACGCACTGGCGCAGCGGATTGCGGAACTGCCGGGGCTGATGAACGGACTAATTGCGCCGGACGCCTATTTTGCACCGGGCTTTCTGGCGGCGGTCCCGCCTGCACAATTTGAGGCCATTCGCCAGAAATTTCTGGCCGATCATGGCGCGGCATCGACCG
>DAIUBZ010000385.1:0-1392 GCA_036846445.1 Sphingopyxis sp.
GGCGCCAATCGGCACCGGCTCGGTCATCCACCAGACCACCATCCATGCCAGCAGCGCCAGCACCGCCCACGCCGGACCCGTCAACCCATCGGGCGGCCCGGCGGCCAGCATGGCGGCAAATAGCACCGGCCCGGCAATGCCGCCGATGGCGGTGATGCGCGTGGGCGCTTGCATGTCCAATCGGTCGGGCATTGTCTGGCTATTCCCCCAAATTGCCGCGCTCAGCCGCGGTCGGCCCAGTCGCGCAAAACCACATCCATCGCCGGGCGCGGGCGCTCCTCCAGCGGTTTGACCGGGGTGCCGGCAAAGACAAATCCGGCGATCTGGTCATCGGGGCCGCCGCCCAGCGCGGCCAGAACGTCGGCGGAATAGGCCGCCCAGCCGGTCAGCCACGATCCGGCAAAGCCATGGGCATGGATGGCGTGAAGCAGGTTCATGCACAGCGCGCCTGCCGACAAATGCTGTTCCCAGCGCGGGATTTTGCTGGCGGCCACCGGGGCGGCGATGACCGCAAGCAGACAAGGGGATTGCATCGCAAAGCCAATCATCGCGTCGATTTCCACCTTGCTGGCCTCCGGGCGCTCGGCGCGATAAGCCGCGACAATTACCTCGGCCAGCCGCTGGCGCTGATCGCGGCGGATGTGCACCAGCCGCCACGGGGCCAGCTTGCCATGATCCGGGGTGCGCGCCGCCAGCGCCGCAATCGCCGCCAATTCCGCCGGGTTCGGCCCCGGCTCCGCCAAATTGCGCGCGCTGCCCGACCGGCGGGTCGCGAAATAGGCGAGCAGGCTGGAGCGGTCATTGAAACCATCGTCAAACATGCCGCAGTAAATGGCGCGCCGCCCGGCAGCGGGCAAGCAGATTGTTGCGCGCGGCTGGCCAGCGGAGACAATATTATCGCTTCACAAGGCGGATTTTCGCGTTAACCGATGACAACGCTGTTTCACATAATGAAAAAGGGGGTCGAATGACCGATCAAACACAGCCAGCCGCCCTGCCGCACGGCGATGCGGCGGGGACGTTTTTGGGCCATCCCAAGGGGCTGTTCGTCCTGTTTTTCGCCGAAATGTGGGAGCGTTTTTCCTATTATGGCATGCGGGCGCTGCTGATTTTCTATCTCACCAAACATTGGCTGTTTTCGGACGGTGAGTCCGGCATCATCTATGGCGCTTATACCAGCCTGGTTTACATCACCCCGGTGCTGGGGGGATATCTGGCCGACAAATATCTGGGGCAGCGCAAGGCGGTGCTGTTCGGCGCGGTGCTGCTGACTGCTGGCCATTTCCTGATGGGGTTTGAAGGCGGTGGCGGCCAGGATCCGGCGGCGCTGAATATTTTTTGGGCGGCGCTGGCGTTCATCATCGTCGGGTCGGGCTTTTTGAAGGCCAATAT
>DAIUBZ010000386.1:0-1380 GCA_036846445.1 Sphingopyxis sp.
TCCCGCGTCCCATTATGGGGCAGCGGGCCAGCACCGGGGCCAGCCGCGCCGCCAGTGCCTCGCACCCGGCCTGGTCGGCGGCGGTGAAGCGTGCCGGCCGGGGGCTGTCGAGATCAATCACGGCCAGCAACCGCCCATCCGCCACCAGCGGCACCACCAATTCGCTGCGGCTGGCGGCGTCACAGGCAATGTGGCCGGGAAAGGCATGAACATCATCCACCCGCTGGCTGGTCAGGCTGCTCGCCGCTGCCCCGCACACGCCGGTGTTCAGCGCGATGCGGATGCACGCCGCCTGTCCCTGAAACGGACCCAGCACCAGCTCATGGCCGTCAAACCGGTAAAATCCGGCCCAATTCAGATCGGGGATCGCCGCCCAGATCAGCGCCGCGACATTGGCCATATTGGCGATGCCGTCGTCCTCGCCCGCCACCACTGCCGCCGCCGCATCGCCCAGTTCGGCCCAGCGGGCCGCCGTGCCCGTGGCGGCGGGCGCAAAGGCAAAGCTCATTTGACCGCCAATCCGGTGTGGTGCGCGATGAAGGCATACATGTCCGAGAATTCCGCAATCACCTTGTCGGTCGGCTTGCCCGCGCCATGCCCCGCCCGGGTTTCAATCCGGATCAGGCGCGGTGCTGGCCCCAGATCGGCGGCCTGCAAGGCAGCAGCATATTTGAAGCTGTGGCCCGGCACCACCCGGTCGTCGGTATCCGCTGTCGTCACCAAAATCGCCGGATAGGCGGTCCCGGCGCGGACATTGTGATAGGGGGAATAGCTGAGCAGATTGCGGAAATCCGGCTCGCGGTTCGGATAACCATAATCATCGACCCAATAGCGCCCGGCGGTGAAGCGGTCAAAGCGCAGCATGTCCATCACCCCCACGCCGGGCAGCGCGGCAGCAAACAGATCGGGCCGCTGATTCACCGCCGCGCCGACCAGCAGCCCGCCGTTCGACCGGCCCTCAATCGCCAATTGGCCGCGCCCGGTGATGCCAGTGGCGATCAAATGCTCACCAGCGGTAATGAAATCGTCAAATGTATTCTGCTTGTTGCTCAGCCGCCCGGCGTCGTGCCACGCCTTGCCATATTCGCCGCCGCCGCGCAGATTGGCGATGGCCAGCACCCCGCCCTTGTCAAGCCAGGCGAGCCGGGTCGGCGAATAGCCGGGGGTGAGCGAGATGTTGAAGCCGCCATAGCCATAGAGCAGGGTGGGCGAGCCGCCGCTGCGGTCCAGCCCCTTTTTCTTGATGATGAACATCGGCACTTTGGTGCCGTCTTTCGAGGTATAGCTTTGCTGTTCCACGCTGAAATCGGCGGGGTTGAACGGCAATTTCGGCGCGGCGAACACCTCGCTCTTGCCGGTCGCGCTGTTCAGCCGATAGAT
>DAIUBZ010000387.1:0-1379 GCA_036846445.1 Sphingopyxis sp.
TAGGACAGGCGGGCGACAAATTTGCGGGACGGTTCAAAGCGCAGCAACAGGCTGGGCAGCCAGTCGACATAGCTGCGCGAGGCGTTGCCCAGGAAAATCGGCGTCAGCGGGTTGCGGGTGCGGTCCAGCCCGTCACCATCGGATTCCAGGAAGAAGCCGTTGCTTTCAAAGAAGGTCTTTTCAACCCGCACGCCGCCGATCAGCTTGACCGCCGGGCCAAGGGCAAAATTGCCCATCAGATAGCCAGCCAGCACGTCCTCATTGATTTCATAATCGCTCGCGACGGTATTGTCCTGTCGCTGAAAGGTCGGCAGCGCCAACAGCGAATCCCGGGTGTTGAAAAACAGGGTCTGGGCATCCGCCAGATTCGGGAAGGGGCCAAAGGTCTGGAACCGGGGCTGGCGGTCCAGCAGCGGGATGGTGGACAGGTTGACATTCACCCCGACCGCCGATGGGTTGCCGTTAAACTCGGTTTTGTCGGCCGATTTTTCCCGGTCGCGATATTTGATCCCGGCTTTGATAAAGCTGTCGCCAAAATCGCGGCGCAGATTGAACTGGCCGGTGATGATCTGGTCGTCCCGCTCTTCCTCGATGAACAGCAGGTTGGAAAAGCGGTAATTGGCCAGCACGGCGGGGTCGGGCCGGGTCCGGTCACGAAACGCCTCGGTAAAGGCATTTTCCTCGTCCCACTCGATCCGCTGGCCGATATCGTCAATTTCAAACCGGCCGCGCACCCCGTCGGCCTGGCTCCACCGCGACCGCGACCAGTCGAACTGGCTTGAGAAGTTCCAGTCGCCAATCTGATTCTTGTGGCCCGCTGAGATGGTCCAGAGCCGCTCGGTCGTCGGTTGAAAGAAGATCTGGTTGCGCTTGCGCACATCGATGAACTGGCCGCTGGTGTCGGTGATCAGTTGCACTTCGCTGCCGGTTGCCCGCTCGGTCTGCCACTGCGACTGGATGCGGATATCGTCATCGGCCAGACTGCTGAACGATCCGCGCAGGAAAAACTCCTGGCCCTCATAGGGGCGGAATTCAAGGTTCAGGAGGCCGCCAAAGCGTTCGCGCTCGCCCACCTCAAACCGCTGGTTCACTTCGGTCGGATAGTTGAACTGGGTGCCGTCGCGGGTCAGGAACAACAGGCCATCTTCGTTGCGCAGATCATCGCCCTCAATCTTGCGCTTGAAGTAGGACAGCGAGAAGGCCACGCCGATCGTGTCCTCGGCAAAACGGCGGGTGGCGGCGATTGAACCCTTGGGGCTCCATTTTTCGGCATAGGCGTTGTAGCTGCCCTCCAGCCGGATGGTGGTGACATCGCGGCGCGATTGAAATGCGGACAGCGACTGCAACTCAACCGAACCGCCAATGGTGTCGCCGTCCAT
>DAIUBZ010000388.1:0-1375 GCA_036846445.1 Sphingopyxis sp.
CTGAGCAAAATGGCCTCAAACCTCGAACGTGCATTTAATGGGTCCTGACCCTAGTGGATTGACCCTAGCCGGGCGGCCAACCGCGCTGGTGCCGCGACTGCGCCAACGGGATCGCCGCCCGCGCGCTGGCGGCGGCGGCAGGGTCGATGGCGGCGATGATTTCAGTCGGAGCGTCGCCGTCCGCCCCCGTCAGCACTGCCCCTTGCGGATCGGCGATCAGGCTGTGGCCATAGGTGGCGCGCCCATCCCCGTGGCGGCCGCCCTGAGCCGCGGCGATGACATGGCATCCGGTTTCAATCGCCCGGGCGCGCAGCAGCACCTGCCAATGCGCCCGCCCGGTTGGCACGGTGAACGCCGCCGGGACCGCCAGCACATCGGCCCCGGCGGCGGCCAGGGCGCGGAAAAGCTCGCCAAAGCGCAGGTCATAACAAATGCTCAGCCCCAGCCGCCCCAGCGGCGTGTCGGCGATCACCAGCGCCGCGCCGCCATCAAACAGCCCGGATTCGCGCCAGGCTTCCCCGCTCGGCAAATCCACGTCAAACAGATGGATTTTGTCATAGCGGGCCTTCAGCGCGCCGCCCGCATCGAACAGCAGGCTGCGGTTCACCAGCCGTCCCGGCTCCGCCCCCGGGTCATCGCTCAGAAACGGCGCGGACCCGGCGTGTAGCCACAAGTGGTGGCGCGCCGCCATCGCCGCAAATGCGTCCGGCCACGGTGACGCCGCCTCGCTGCTCCACCACCGGGCAGCCCGGCCACGGTCGCGGTCGAGCAGCACCGCCATTTCCGGCAAAAAAGCCATCACCGCACCCGTATCTGCCGCGCGGGCCAATGCGGCGTCGATCATCGCCAGATTGGTGGCGGGATCGGGCGTGCTGCACAGTTGAACGGCAGCCGCCAGCGGAGGATGTGCGCCAGTCATTTCCGGGTCATGGCCAGTGCCGGGGCAATTGGCAATGGCGGCGCTTTTGCTTGCCAACGGCCGCGCTGGCAGGCAGGGCGCCGGCAGGGGATTGATGCACAGGAGCAAGCCAATGTTCAGCCATATCATGATCGGGGCCGACGATATCGCCGCCGCCAAGACATTTTACGATGCCGCGCTGGGCGCGCTGGGCGTGCGGCCCGGCGTCGTCGATCCAAAGGGCAGGGTGTTTTACATGGCACATGGTGCCATTTTTCTGATTTCCAAGCCGATTGACGGCAATCCGGCGTGCGGTGCGAACGGCGGCACGATTGGCTTTGCCGCCGCTGACGGCCCTGCCGCCGATGCGTTTCACGCCGCCGGGCTGGCCCATGGCGGGACCGCGATCGAGGACCCGCCCGGCGTGCGCGATCCCGCCGGCATGAACCTGTATCTGGCCTATTTGCGCGATCCGGC
>DAIUBZ010000389.1:0-1364 GCA_036846445.1 Sphingopyxis sp.
GGGCGCTGGAGGAAATGGTGGTGGCGGGCGTGAAAACCAACATCCCGCTGCACCAAGCCTTGCTGCACGAACCCGACATCATCAGCGGCGATTATACGATCAAATGGCTGGAGGATTGGCTGGCCCGCGACACCGATTGACCGCACAATATCCTTCACGGCGGCCCGAGGGGGTGCTAGGCCCGCCAGCACGTTACATAAACCGAAGCACCCAAACCGCCGTCATCGCCCTCTGCCTCGCGGCATTGACGTCGGTCAGCCCGGCATGCGCGCAGCAGCTTGCGCCGCGCAAGCCCCGGTCTGCCGAGGTCGCAAAACTGGTTTATGACGACTTTAACAGCCGCCCGCTGCTGTGGCAGAAGGACAAGAGCGGCAAAGACTATGGCGCGGAATTTCTGTGGTTTGACGAGGCGGTCGGGGCAGCGGCCGGCAACCAGAACAATCCCACCGCCCGGCGCGGATCAGAACTGCTGACCTTTACCGCCGGCTGCGACCGGATGACCTATGTGCTGTACCGTGCCAACCCAAACAAACCGCCGCCGATATGGCAAGCAATGGCCGAGCTGTCAGCGCGGCCCGGCGCGGTGCTGGCAGATTTGCCGCTGAGCGACCGAAACAATTTGTTCAAGCTGGCGCACGCCGCTCGGCTGTTTCCGTTGGAGGACGGGTGCACGCCCACCCCGGTGGCAATTATTTTGGAGGACGGGCGGTCGTTGCGGCTGGCGCTCACCGACACCGGATCGCCCCTGGTCGCAGCGCGGGTGGACGATGAAGCTATTCAGTCGGTGACCCGGCCACCGCAGAAAAACAGCGCCGGGCAACCGACCGCCGAGGACGACACCGCGAAGCGCAAGGTGGCGGTGTTCGGCCCCACCGGCCAGCGCAATGGCTTTACCGATGCGCGGCTGGCGGTTGGCGTTGCCAGGCAATTGTCGGGAACCAAGGTGATGGTGGAACATGGCGGCAAATTGGCGATCTATTACACCCCCGCCGATCTGATGACCCGCTATCCCGATGACGCGGCGCTGACGGCAGCGGTGCGGACGACCAGCATCGCCCCGGGCTATGCCATTCGCGGGTTTGTGATCGGCCAAGGTTCCGCAACGCGGGTGGTGGCAATCAACTGATCGGCGCTCGCCGCTGGTGGCCGGATGGCCGCGATGCCCCCCTTTCCCCCGCTGCCCGGTTGCGGTAATGTGGGGATTATGAGCCTGTTTCGCCCCAACTTCGCCCGGCCGCGCCATCAATTCACCGGTCCGCTGCTGGCGCTGGCCGCCGCACTGGTCCCGTTGCCCGCCGCTGCGCAATCTGCGCCGGGTGGCCGGGTGCTGGAGGATAGCGTGGTATTTGTCCCCGACCGGGTGG
>DAIUBZ010000390.1:0-1353 GCA_036846445.1 Sphingopyxis sp.
GCGCGGGCGGATAGCAAACAACCGCACCAGCCCGGCTCACGGCGGGCCGGGGAATGGCGCGGCGCGGCGCATAGCGGGCGCAAAATATGAAAGTGCGGAGAGATATGGCCAGCGAGACTTCCGCGATCGAAGCCGCCGCTGCGCCGCCTGCCCGCACCCGCAAACGCTCCGCCCGGCGGGCGCAGCCATGGTATCGGCTGCGGTCGTTCCGCTCGGGGTTGGCGCTGGCGCTGGTTGTCGTCATCGCGCTGATGGGCGGCGGTTCGCGCGCCGATATCGCGTCATTGCCGTATTTACGGGGTTTTTCCGTGGTCATCGCCGGGTTGGCGATCATTGGCATGGGTCAAGAGGGCTGGCGGCTGGCCCGCGCGCCGCTTATGTTTCTTGGCCTGTTGGCGCTGATCATGGCGGTGCAGCTGATTCCCTTGCCCCCGGCAATCTGGTCGGCTCTGCCGCTGCGCAGCCTGGTGGCAGAGGCTGACGCGCTGATGGGGCTGGGGCCGGTATGGCGGCCGATCAGCCTGACCCCGTCGATGACCTGGAACAGCTTGCTTGGCCTGACCGTCCCGGCGGCCGCCTTGCTGGCCATGGCCAATGTGGACCGGGCCGACCGCGAACGGCTGGCCATGGGCATCATCTGGGTGGCGGCGGCCAGCATGGTGGTCGGGGTGCTGCAACTGGCCATGGGACCGGGCAGCATATTTCACCCCTATCGCATCAGCCACAGCGACGGGGTGATCGGCCTGTTTGCCAACCGCAATCACAATGCCACGCTGATCTCGGTGGCGCTGTTGATCGCGGCCGCATTGTGGCCAAATGCCAACAGGCCATCGCGCATCGCCAGGAGCCGCCGGATTGGCCTGACCATCTTTGCGATCGCGGCGGTGTTTTTCATCATGGCTATCGGCTCGCGCATGGGGCTGCTGACCGGCGGTCTGGCGGCGCTGATCGCGCTGTTGATCGTAATCGGTCGGAGCGGCGGGCAGGTGTCCACGGAAAAGACCGGCCCATCGCGAAGCATGGCGAAGGCAATGGGCCAATTTGCCCGCCGTTACGGTCTGCCAATTGGCGGCATTGTCATATTGCTGGTCGCGCTGATTGCGTCAGATCGATTTATGGCGGTTGACCGGGCGAGTCGCTTGCAGCTTGATCAGGAATTGCGCGTTCAGGCGACGCCAGTGCTGTTGGACCTGTCGCGCCAGCAATTGGTGGCGGGATCGGGTTTCGGTTCATTTGCATCGGTCTACAAAGTGGTGGAACCTGATGTGCTGTTGCAACCGGAATATTTCAACCATGCCCACAATGACTGGTTGCAACTGCTGATCGAGGGCGGGATGGCGGCGGCCGTGTTGG
>DAIUBZ010000391.1:0-1350 GCA_036846445.1 Sphingopyxis sp.
GATTTATCCGCGCAATACGCGCCGCCGCATTGCGCTGGGCCTGAGGAAATTGCGCGGCAAGGCGCTGGAAAATCCATGGAAGAAGCATGACAATATCCCCTTGTAAGGACCGCCCATGAAACTTGGCCGCCTGAACCACATCGGCATCGCCACGCCGTCCATCGCCGAAAGTGTCGCCTTTTACCGCGACATATTGGGTGCGACGCAAATCCATCCGCCATTTGACCTGCCCGAACAGGGAGTGAAGGTCTGTTTTGTCGATACGCCCGGAGCCGATGGCGCGATGAATGGCACCCAGATTGAGTTGATTGAACCGCTGCCCGGCAACACCAGCATCGCGGCGTTCCTTGCCAAAAACCCCTTGGGCGGTCAGCATCATGTCTGTTTCGAGGTGCCCGATATTCACGGTGCGCGCAGCCATTTTGAGGCATTGGGCAAGCGCATCCTTGGCCCCACCCGCATCGGCGCGCATGGCACCCCGATTTTCTTTTTGCACCCCAAGGATATGGGCGGGGTGCTGACCGAGATTATGGAGACGCCGTCCGGGGCGCATTAGCCGCTTGTCGTCACCCTGAACTTGTTTCAGGGTCCATCGCGCCGGTCGCGCAGGTGCGTGCCATGGATGCTGAAACAAGTTCAGCATGACGGTGTGTTGAATGATGCCGGGGATTTTGACTTTGACTGACAAACCCACCCTGACCGACTGGCAAGCCGCCGCCGACCGCGAGGTCAAGGGCCGCGATTTGCGTTGGCCGGTGCCCGAGGGATTTGCGATCAAGCCGCTCTATACGGCGGCCGACGCCACCGCCGATCCCGGCCTGCCCGGTTTTGCCCCCTTCACCCGGGGGGTGCGCGCCAGCATGTATGCCGGACGGCCATGGACAATCCGCCAATATGCCGGTTTTTCCACCGCCGAGGAATCCAACGCCTTTTACCGCCGCAATCTGGCCGCTGGGCAAAAAGGGCTGAGCGTGGCCTTCGATCTGGCCACCCACCGCGGATATGACAGCGATCATCCGCGCGTCATCGGCGATGTGGGCAAGGCCGGGGTGGCGATTGACAGCGTTGAGGATATGAAAATCCTGTTCGACGGGATTCCGCTCGACCAAATGTCGGTCAGCATGACGATGAACGGCGCGGTCATCCCGATTTTGGCATTTTTCATCGTGGCGGGCGAGGAGCAGGGCGTGACACAAGCCCAGCTTGACGGCACCATCCAGAACGACATCCTCAAGGAGTTCATGGTCCGCAACACCTATATCTACCCGCCTGAACCATCAATGCGGATCGTGTCGGACATCATCGCCTATACGTCCGCCAACATGCCGAAATTCAACAGCATTTCCATCA
>DAIUBZ010000392.1:0-1346 GCA_036846445.1 Sphingopyxis sp.
CCGGCGATCGGCGACCGCCAGCGTGACCACAATCGCGGCGACGCCCAGCGGCGGATGGGCGGGGTGAGCGCGCAGCGCCAGCCGCCGGGGCAACGCCCCCGACATGGTGGCTGATATGGTGGCGGCGCAATCCATCGCGCTGCCTTGCCGCAGCCGCACCCCCGGCGCAAGGGGGCGGCAGGCCCGGCGCGATCAGCGCTTGCGGCGCGGCGGCTGGCTGATATGGCGCGGGCATGGCCGCCCCTGCCCCGACCTCTGCCCCGCTCGCCACGGATCGTGATGCGCTGGTGCCCGCCCTGGCGGCGGCGGCGCTTGGCATTGCCCTGTTCTCGTTGATGGATGCGGTGATGAAGGGGCTGTCGATTGGCATTGGTGCCTATAATGCCGTGCTGTGGCGCTGTGCCCTTGGCGCGGTGCTGAGCGGGGCCTTGTTTGCCGCGCGCCGCAACATCTGGCCACAGTGGACGGCGCTGCGCCTGCATCTGGTCCGGTCGGTGCTGGTGGCGGGCATGGCCCTGTCCTTTTTCTGGGCGCTGGCCCGGCTGCCGATTGCCGAGGCGATTGCGTTGGCGTTCATCGCCCCGCTGATCACCATCTATCTGGCCGAGTGGTTGCTCGGCGAACGGGCGCGCGGCCATGCGGTGGCGGCGTCCCTGCTGGGGCTGGCCGGGGTGCTGGTGATTGTCTCGGCAAAGTTCAGCGGCGGCGACGCGATGCTGCGCCAATTGCCGGCGGTCGGCGCGGTGCTGGTGTCGGCGGTGCTCTATGCCGTCAATTTGGTGATCGCCCGGCGGCAGGCGCTGAGCGCCGGGCCAGTGGAGATTGCCTTTTTCCAGAATCTGCTGGTGGCGGCAATTTTGGCGCTGGCGGCCCCATGGCTGGCGGTGGTGCCCAGCGCGAATTGGTGGGGGCCACTGGCGGCGGCGGCGGCGCTCACCACCGCATCGCTGTTGCTGATGGCCTTTGCCTATGCCCGGGCCGAGGCGCAGATCTTGGTCAGCGTGGAATATACCGCCTTTGGCTGGGCGGCGCTGCTGGGCTGGCTGTGGTTTGACGAACGGCTGGTGTGGCAAACCGTCGCTGGCATGGTGCTGATCGCCGCTGGCTGCGCCCTAGCGGCGCGGCGCGCCGCCTAAACAGCCGCCGGCGCGGCGCGCCGCCTAAACAACCGCCGGCGCGGCGCAGCAACGATCAACCACCCGCTTAGCCGCCCGCTTAGAGCGCCAGCGCAGCGCGCAATTTGTCCGCCAAATCCAGCCGCTCCCACGGAAAGCCGGTGTCCGTGCTGGCCCGGCCAAAATGGCCGTAAGCGGCGGTTTGCCGGTAAATCGGGCGGTTCAGGCCCA
>DAIUBZ010000393.1:0-1341 GCA_036846445.1 Sphingopyxis sp.
ATGCCAGCGACGAGAATTTCGTGCTGACCCGGGACCAGAATATCATCGATCTGGCCTATGAGGTGCGCTGGACCATCCGCGATCCAGAGCGGTTCCTGTTCCAATTGGCCGACCGCGAGGGGACGATTCGCGAGGTTGCTGAGACCGCGATGCGCGCCGCCGTTGCCAATTTCGATCTGATTCAGGCGATCGGCCCGGGCCGTTCGGACATTGAGGCCGATGTGCAGCGGCGGATGCAGGCGATTTTGAACGAATATGGCGCGGGCGTGCTGATCCAGGGCATTGCCATCCGCCAGGCCGACCCGCCGGACAAGGTGAATGAGGCGTTCAAGGAAGTCACCTCGGCGCGTCAGGAACGGGAAAGCGCCCTGAACAATGCCCGCGCCTATGCCCAGCGGGTGCTGGAAGGCGCGCGCGGGGAAACCGCCGAGTTCGACCGGATTTACGAGGAATATCGGCTGGCGCCGCAGGTGACGCGCCAGCGGCTATATTATGAAACCATGGAGCAGGTGTTGTCACAGGTGGACAAGACGATTGTCGAGACGCCCGGCGTCACGCCGTTCCTGCCGCTGCGCGAATTGCAGCGCCAGGCCGCGCCCGCACCCGCGCCCGCAACCACGAGCGGAGGCCAATGATGAGCATGCGGCAAATTCAACTCGCCATCGCGGCCTTTCTGTTGCTGATCGTCGCGTCCGCCACTTTTGCGGTGGTGCCAGAGGATAAGCAGGCGTTGGTGGTTCAATATGGCCGGATCGTCGGCACCAAAAATATCTACCGCGAAAATGAGGTGTTCGGCCAGACGGGGGCCGGGCTGCTGGCCCGCATTCCCTTTGTCCAGTCGGTGCAATTTATCGACAAGCGGGTGCTGGGCGTGAATATGGAACAGCAACAGGTGCTGTCCACCGACCAGCTCAGGCTTCAGGTCGATGCCTTTGCCCGGTTCCGGATCGTCGATCCGGTGCGGATGTTCACCTCGATTCGCACCGAGGAGCGGCTGACCGACCAGTTGCGGACAATCCTTGGCTCGTCGCTGCGCAACGAGCTTGGCAAGCGGGAATTTGCGACCTTGCTGAGCGCCGAGCGCGGGGCGGTGATGGAAAATATCCAGACCGCGCTGAACCGCGAGGCCCGCCGCTATGGCGCGGAAGTGATCGATGTGCGGATCAAGCGTGCCGATCTGCCGGCGGGCAGTCCGCTGGAATCGGCGTTTGAGCGGATGCGGACCGCCCGGCGGCAGGAGGCGGTGACGATCCGCGCCGAGGGGCAGAAGGAAGCCCAGATCATTCGCGGCAACGCCAACGCTGATGCGGCCCGGATTTACGCCACCAGCTATGGCAAGGA
>DAIUBZ010000394.1:0-1340 GCA_036846445.1 Sphingopyxis sp.
CTTGGCGAGGCCATCCGGCGGACCGCCGACGAAAGCAGCGTGTCGAGCCTGTTTGATTGATCCGCATTGCTAACCAGTTTATCCTAGTTTACAGTATTGTGATAATATGGGATAAGATCATTATATATGGACGCCAGGCGCAACCCCTTCGCCCCGGGAGCGGGCACACCCCCGCCGGAATTGGCCGGGCGCGCCGCCCTTCTGGAGACGGTTTCAATCGCCATTGACCGTATCCGTGCCGGCCGCGCCACCCAGAGTGTCATATTATATGGCTTGCGCGGGGTCGGGAAAACCGTGCTGCTTAGTCAAATGCGCCTGGCCGCGGAGGCGGACGGGATTGTCACCGTCAATGTCGAGGCGCCGGAGGACCGGTCGCTGCCGGCGATGCTCGCGCCGTCGCTGCGGGCCGCCCTGCTGAGGATGAACCGGCTGGCGGCGGCGGGCGATGGCGCGCGCCGAGCGCTGCGGGCGCTTGCGGGGTTCATCAAGCTCAAGCTGCGCTATCATGATATGGAGGTGGCGGTGGATTTCGACCCCGAATTGGGTCTGGCGGACAGTGGCGATCTGGAAAATGATTTGACCGACTTGATCAGAACCACTGGCGAGGCCGCACAAATGGCGGGCACGGCGGTGATATTGTTTATCGACGAACTGCAATATGTCGATGAAAGCCAACTTGCTGCACTGATCACCGCACTCCATGCCGCAAATCAGGCCCGGCTGCCGATCACGCTGGTCGGCGCGGGTCTGCCCCAATTGCTGGGGCGGATGGGCCGGGCCAAATCCTACTCCGAACGGCTGTTTCGCTTCGAACCCTTGGGGCCATTGGACGCCGACGCGGTCACTGCCGCGTTGCGCAACCCCATTGAGGGCGAGGGCGAAGCGATCACGGATGCGGCGATTGATGCGATTCGGGCCGCGACGCAGGGCTACCCCTATTTTGTTCAGGAATGGGGCCGACAAAGCTGGGATGCCGCGGACGCCGCGCCGATCACTGCCCAAGATGTGGCCGCCGCATCCGACGCGGCGCTCGCTCAGCTTGATGCCAGTTTTTTCCGGGTCAGGTTTGACCGGCTGACACCGAAGGAAAAGCAATATCTGCGGGCGATGGCCGCCCTTGGCCCCGGACCGCACCGGTCGGGGGATATTGCCCAGAGCTTGAACAAACCCGTCAATAGCGTCGGCCCGGTCCGCAGCAGCCTGATTCAAAAGGGGATGATTTTCAGCCCAGATCACGGCGATACCGCGTTCACCGTGCCGATGTTCGACGCCTATATGCGCCGCGTCATGCCGGAATTCCAATGAACCTGGCCGCCGAAATTGCGCTGGCAAACCGGCTG
>DAIUBZ010000395.1:0-1337 GCA_036846445.1 Sphingopyxis sp.
TCGCGGGCAATTTGTGCCGCCAGCGCAGGGGGAAGATTGCCGCACAGCGCCGCATATTCGGCCATGCCAGCCATAGGCGGCGGCGGCACCATCAGCGCCAGCGGCCCCGCCATGATCGTCCAGCGCAGCGCCCCGGTCATGGCTGGTCGCCTGGCGCGTCGGGCGGGCCGTCGTCGTCAATCAGCACCCGCAGCGCCGCCCCTTCCAGATCGTCGAACTGCCCGGCCCGCATCGCCCAGAAAAACCCGGCCAGCCCAGCCAGCCCCAGCCCCAACGCCACCGGGATCAGAAATCCGACCGCCGTCATGACGGCAGCCGCCACAGCCGCATCGCATTGCCGATCACCAGCAGCGAACTGCCCGACATCGCCGCCGCCGCCACCAGCGGGGTGACATGGCCCGCAATCGCCAGCGGCACTGCAATGACGTTATACCCGACCGCCATTGCGATATTCTGGCGCACAATGGTCATCGTCCGCCGCGCCGCCGCCACGGCCAGCGGCACTGCCGCCAAACCGTCGCCCAGAAACACAATATCTGCCGCCTGCCGACCGGCATCGCTGGCGCTGGCCGGGGCGATGGCGGCATGGGCGGCGGCCAGCGCCGGGCCATCGTTCAGCCCATCGCCAACCATCAGCACCTTGTGCCCGGCCTCGTGCCGCGCGGCAATTGCGGCAAGTTTGTCAGCCGGGCGCGCCCCGGCCACCGCAGCGATCCCCGCCAGCGCCGCCACCTCGGCCACGGCCCCCGCGCCATCCCCCGACAGGATCGACGGCGCCAGCCCCATCGCGGCCAGCCGGTCGACCGCCGCGCGCATGCCGGGGCGCGGCGCGTCGGCAAAATCCAGCCGCGCCACCAGCGCGCCATCCGCGCGATATTCGACCGCCATGCCGTCGGCGTCATCACGGGGACGCCCCAGCGTCACCGCCGTGCCATCGGGCAGGCGGGCCGCCATTCCCTGCCCCGGCACTTCGCGCAGATCCCGCAATTGTGCCGCGCCGCCCGGCTGACCCGCCAGTGCCGTGGCCACCGCCCGCGCGAGCGGGTGGCGGCTGGCCTGGGCCAATGCCTGCACCACCGCCCGGTCGGCGGGGCGCAATTGCCCCAGCCCCGTCACCTGTGGCCGGCCCAGCGTCAGCGTGCCGGTTTTGTCGAGCAGCACCACATCCACCTCGGCCAGCCGCTCCAGCGCCGCGCCGTCCTTGACCAATATGCCGCGCCGCATCAGGGCGGATGCGGTCACGACCTGGGCCACCGGCACCGCCAGCCCCAGCGCGCAGGGGCAGGTAATCAGCAGCACCGCCACCGCGATCAACAGGCTGAAATGCGGCCCCGCCC
>DAIUBZ010000396.1:0-1335 GCA_036846445.1 Sphingopyxis sp.
TGGCCCCCAGCAGTTTCAGGATGATGCTGTCGGTCATCCGCCGTTCGCGGCTGGCGGCAATGGCCCCGACCAGCACCGCAATCCCCGCCAGAATGACGATGGACGCCGCCGCCGCAATCGCCCGCGCCATCTGGCTGAGCAGCCCGCCGATCTGCACCACGACATCGCGGGTGGCGATCAGCGAGGCCGACGGGAAGGCGGCGGGGATGCTGCGCGCCAGCGTGCGTTCCGCCGCCGGGGGCAGGGTGAGGGTGGCGACCAGATTGTGCGGGGCGGCATCAAATGTGCCGGGAGAAAATACCAGCACATAGTTGAGGCCGAAATTTTCCCATTCCACCGTGCGCAGCGACGCGATGCGGGCGGCGACCTCGACCCCCAGCACATTCACGCTGATCGCGTCGCCCACGCCGACGCCCAGGCTGGCGGCGGCCTCGGTCTCCATGCTGACGAGCGGCGGTCCGGCATAGTCGGCGGGCCACCAGCGGCCAGCGGTCACGACGCTGCCCGGCGGCATCGGCCCGCTATAGGTCAGGCCCCGGTCGCCGCGCAGCACCCACGCGCCATCGGGCAGGGTGGCCATTTCATCGACCCGCGTGCCACCAAATGCGGTGATCCGCCCGCGCAGGGCAGGGATGATGTTGATGTCGCTGGCCGCCGGGGCCGCTCCGGCGCCGCGAACGGCATCGTCAACCATCGTCCGAAACCGCGCCGCGCCGTCACGCGGAATGTCGAGGACGAAGAAACTGGGTGCGCGCTGCGGCACGGTGCGGGTGATTTCGCCGGTGATGCTGGTCTGAATTGCGGCCAGCGTCACAAACATCGTCAGCCCCAGCCCCAGCGCCACGACCAGCGCGCCAGTGGCATTGCCGGGGCGGTGCAGCGCAGCCAGCGCCAGCCGGGCAATCGGGCGGCGCGGGCGGGGCAGGCGCGCGGACCCGGCAACAACCGCCCGCCCGATCAGGCTGAGCAGGCCCAGCAGGACGGCGGTGGCGGCGATGAACATTGCGGCGAACAGGGGGTCGCGCGCG
Source organism: Sphingopyxis sp. (assembly GCA_036846445.1). Classification (GTDB taxonomy): domain Bacteria; phylum Pseudomonadota; class Alphaproteobacteria; order Sphingomonadales; family Sphingomonadaceae; genus Sphingopyxis. The sequence goes on from DAIUBZ010000396.1 coordinate 1,029, forward strand.
GTGGCAATCGCCAGCGCGGCGATGACCGCCAATGCGCCCGCCGCCACCCCGGTGCTGGCCCAGTCCACGCTGCCGGTGCCCGCAATCTGGGCCCGGTAAATGCCCGCTGCCCCCACCCGCCGGGTCGCTGCCAGCGGTGGCCAGGCGAAGGCCAATGTGATCAATGCGCCAAAAGCCCCCGCCAGTGCCAGCGGCGCGGGGTGCAGCCGGAACCCGGCCTGAACCGGCAACAGATCGCCCGCAATCCAGCCGATCACGGGCACTGCGGCGATCCCCAGCGCCAACCCGATGGTGATGCCAATCGCCG
>DAIUBZ010000397.1:0-1330 GCA_036846445.1 Sphingopyxis sp.
CGCCGCTTTCCCGGCATCATGGGCCCAAAGGGCGAGGATATTTGTTACGCGACCTCCAACCGCCAGGCGGCGGTGAAGGCGATTGCCGGGGACTGCGAGTTGGTGCTGGTGATTGGCGCCGCCAACAGCAGCAACAGCGTCCGGCTGGTCGAGGTGGCGCAGCGGGCGGGCGCGGCGGCCCGGCTGGTCCAGCGCGGCAGCGATGTCGATCCCGCCTGGCTGGACGGGGTGGCCACGCTGGGCATCACCGCCGGGGCCAGTGCGCCCGAGATTCTGGTGCGCGAGGTGGTCGATGCGGTCGCCCGGTTGCGGCCGATCGCGGAGGAGACGATCACCACCGCCGAGGAAAATATCGTGTTCAAAATGCCCAAGGGGCTGGAAACCGCGCCCGACCAGCAGGGCTGAACCATGGCGGTTTACACAGCGGTCAGCGATGATGATCTGGCCGGGTTGCTCGCCCGGTTCGATCTGGGCACGCCGGTATCGGCCAAGGGCATTGCCGAGGGCGTGGAAAACAGCAATTTTCTGATCGACACCGACCAGCGCCGCCTGTTCCTGACCCTGTATGAAAAGCGGGTGGATGCGGGTGATTTGCCATTTTTCTTTGCCCTGCTTGACCATCTGGCGGCGCGCGGGGTGCCGGTGCCACGGGTGCTGGCGGATCGGTCGGGCCAGCAGTTGCAGGCGGTGGCGGGGCGGCCAGCGGCGGTGATTGAATATCTGCCCGGCCTGTCGGTCGCCAGCCCGACCCCGGCCAAGGCGCGCGCGGTCGGCGCGGCGCTGGGGGCCATGCACCGGGCACTGGCGGATTTCCCACTCACCCGCGCCAACAGCATGGGACCGGGGGGCTGGGCCGATTTGGCCGCGCGCTGCACCCCCGCCGGGCTGGACAGCATCGCCCCGGGGCTGGCGGCGGCAGTGGCGGCGGAGCTGGACTGGCTGGCGGCGCATTGGCCCGGCGATTTGCCCGTCGCCGTGGTCCACGGCGATTTGTTCCCCGACAATGTGCTGATGCTGGGCGAGCGGGTCAGCGGGCTGATCGACTTTTATTTTGCCGCCAGCGAAGTGCGGGCGTGGGACGTGGCGGTGACCGAGGTGGCATGGGCCTTTTCCGCTGACGGCACCGTCTTTGATGCGGCGATCGCGGCGGCGATTCCCGCTGGCTATGCGGACGCCCATGGCCTCAGCACCGCGGAGCGCGCCGCGCTGCCGGTGCTGGCGCGGGGGGCGTGTCTGCGCTTTTTGCTCACCCGGGCGTTTGACTGGGTGAACACCCCGCCCGGCGCGCTGGTGGCGCGGAAGGACCCGGTGGCATTTTGGCGGCGGCTGC
>DAIUBZ010000398.1:0-1325 GCA_036846445.1 Sphingopyxis sp.
GCTGGTCAGGATAATCAGGCTGTTGGTAAAATCCACGGTCCGGCCCTGCCCATCGGTCAGCCGCCCGTCGTCCAGCACTTGCAGCAGGATGTTGAACACATCGCCGTGCGCCTTTTCCACCTCGTCGAACAAAATCACCTGATAGGGCCGCCGCCGCACCGCCTCGGTCAGCACGCCCCCTTCGTCATAGCCGACATAGCCCGGCGGCGCGCCGATCAACCGGGCGACGCTGTGTTTTTCCATATATTCGCTCATGTCGATGCGAACCATGGCCCGGTCGTCGTCGAACAAAAATCCGGCCAGCGCCTTGGTGAGCTCGGTTTTGCCGACGCCGGTGGGGCCAAGGAACAGAAAACTGCCCAGCGGGCGGTTCGGGTCTTGCAAGCCCGCGCGGGCGCGGCGGACGGCGCGGGCGACGGCGCGCACCGCCTCCTCCTGCCCGATCACGCGGCGGCCGAGACCTTCCTCCATGCGCATCAGCTTGTCGCGCTCGCCCTCCAGCATCCGGTCCACCGGAATGCCGGTCCAGCGGCTGACGATGGCGGCAATGTCGTCGGCGGTGACTTCCTCGCGCAGCATGGCGGTGCCCGCCGCCGCCTCAGCCGCCGCCAATTGCGCCTCCAGCGCCGGGATGGTGCCATAGGACAATTCCGCCGCCCGGCCCAGATCCCCGCTGCGCTGCGCCTGGTCCAGCGCGCTGCGGGCGCTGTCCAATTGCTCTTTGATCCGCGTCTCGGCCTGAATCTTGTCACGCTCGCCCTGCCATTTTCCGGTCAGTTCGGCCAATTGCTGCTCCAAATTGGCCAGCTCCGCCGTCAGCGCGGCCATCCGCTCCTTTGATGCCGCATCACTTTCCTTGGCCAGCGCCGATTCCTCAATCTTCAACTGGATGATCCGGCGGTCCAGCACCTCGATTTCCTCGGGCTTTGACTCCACCTCCATGCGGATGCGGCTGGCGGCCTCGTCCATCAAATCAATGGCCTTGTCGGGCAAAAACCGGTCGGTGATATAGCGATTGGCCAAGGTCGCCGCCGCCACAATCGCGGCATCGGTGATCCGCACCCCGTGGTGCAGTTCATATTTTTCCTTCAGCCCGCGCAGGATCGACACGCTGTCGGCAACCGTCGGCTCGCCCACCAATATGGGCTGAAACCGGCGCTGCAACGCGGGGTCTTTTTCGACATATTTGCGATATTCATCCAGCGTGGTCGCGCCGATGCAATGAAGTTCGCCCCGGGCCAGCGCGGGTTTGAGCAGGTTGGACGCATCCATCGCCCCCTCGCCCTTGCCCGCGCCGACCAGCGTGTGCATCTCGTCGATGAACA
>DAIUBZ010000399.1:0-1319 GCA_036846445.1 Sphingopyxis sp.
GGGCTGGGCTTTGACGAGGCGGCGCAAGCGCGCCCGCTGGACAGTTTTTCCGGCGGTTGGCGGATGCGGGTGGCGCTGGCGGCGCTGTTATTCTCGGCGCCCGACCTGTTGCTGCTCGACGAGCCATCCAACCACCTCGATCTGGAAGCGGTGATGTGGCTGGAGGATTTTCTGAAATCCACTCCCGCCACCATTGTGCTGGTCAGCCATGAGCGGGATTTTCTGAACAATATTGTTGACAATATTCTGCACCTGTCCGGCGGCAAGCTGACGCTATATCCCGGCGGCTATGATGATTTTGAGCGCCAGCGTGCCGAACGCCAGGCGCAAATCGCCGCCGCCCGCGAAAAACAACAGGCGCAGCGCGACAAGCTGCAAGATTATGTCGCGCGCAATTCCGCCCGGGCCAGCACCGCCAAACAGGCGCAGTCACGGGCCAAGGCGCTGGCGCGGATGCAGCCGATTGCCGAACTGGTGGATGATCCCAGCCTCAGCTTTGATTTTCCCGATCCCGACGAACTGCGCCCGCCGCTGATTACGCTCGATCTGGCCAGCGTGGGCTATGGCGATGCGCCGGTGCTCCAGCGGCTGAACCTCCGGCTCGATCCCGACGACCGCATCGCGCTGCTGGGCCGCAACGGCAATGGCAAGACCACGCTGGCCCGGTTGCTGGCGGCGCAACTGGCCCCGATGGAGGGCGGCATGACCGCGTCGGGGCGGATGCGGGTGGGCTATTTCACCCAATATCAGGTGGAGGAACTGGACGCGGACGACACGCCGCTGGCGCACATGACCGCCGCGATGCGCGGGGCCAGCCCCGGCGCCGTGCGCGCCCAGCTTGGCCGGTTCGGCTTTTCCGGGCCAAAGGCCATAATGAAAGTGGGCAAAATGTCGGGCGGCGAACGGGCGCGCCTCGCGCTGGCGCTGATTACCCGCGACGCGCCGCACATGCTGATCTTGGACGAGCCGACCAACCATCTGGACGTCGACGCGCGCGAGGCGCTGATTCAGGCGCTCAACGCCTATAATGGCGCGGTGGTGGTGGTCAGCCACGACCGGCACATGCTGGAGATGACCGCCGACCGGCTGGTGCTGGTGGACGGCGGCACAGCCAAGGATTTTGACGGCTCAATCGACGATTATATCGCCTTTGTGCTGGCCAAACCGGCGGCAATGACCGCCGAGACCGGCAAGCCCAGCGGCGGCGGCGCGATCAGCAAACAGGATCAGCGCAAGGCCAATGCCGAGGCCCGCGCCCGCTATCAGGAGCAACAGAAACGGGCCAAGGCGGCGGAAAAGGCGCTGGACAAATTGACGGC
>DAIUBZ010000400.1:0-1314 GCA_036846445.1 Sphingopyxis sp.
GACGTGCAAGATCGCCCGCTGCACCACCCGCTGAAATCCGTCGGTCGGTGCGGGGTCCATGTGCCCCTCCACCCGCAAACTGTCGAGATCATTGTCCAGATATGCGGTGACCGCCGTCCGCAGGTCCGCCAGCGTCACTCCGCACGCCTGCATCACTTCGGCGGCATGGGCATCGTCGATCAGCGCCAGCAGCAAATGCTCCAGCGTCGCAAATTCATGCCGCCGATCCGCCGCCGCCTTCAGCGCGGTGTGGAGGGTTTTTTCCAGATTTTCCGAAAAACTGGGCATGGCGTCGCATCTCCTCTCGGCGCTGGCGGAGAGACGCCAGCGGCATGGGATCAAGGTGGCGCGGCAACTGCCCCCGCGCAAGGGGAAAGCTCAATCTTTGCGAAACAGCGCCGCCGCGCAGGCCCTGTGCGCCTCGGCGGCGGCCAGTTTCGCCCGGGTCCGGGCGATTTCGCCCTCCAGCGCGGCGATCCGCGCAGCCAATTCCGCAACCGACAGCGGATCGAGCGGCTGGCTGGTCAATTGGTCCAGCACATCATCGCGGCGGCGGGGCAGATCATCATCGCTCATGCCGCCATGGTTGACGCCGCCGCCGCCCTTGTCAATAATGCCGGCAGCAGCGGCGGGGCGGGCATTTTTCACGATCATCGGCCATCATCTGCCGCGGCGGCGCGGGCGTTCGCCGCCCCGCACGCGGCGCGGCAGCGAGGGCCAAGGGGGAAGCGACGCGCGTGACCAGCCTGCCATTCACCATGACCGCCATTGCCATCACCGCGCCCGGCGGCCCCGATATGTTGGCGGCGACGGTGCGCCCGGTGCCGAACCCGGGGCCGGGCGAGGTGCTGATTGCGGTCGCCGCCGCCGGGGTCAACCGCCCCGATGTGTTGCAGCGCATGGGCCTCTATCCGCCGCCACCGGGCGCCAGCGACATTCCGGGGCTGGAGGTGGCGGGGGTCATTGCCGCGCTTGGCCCCGATGCGGCCCAGCATGGCGCATGGGCGGTGGGCGATGCGGTGTGCGCGCTGGTCCCCGGCGGCGGCTACGCCGAATATTGCCCTGCCCCGGCGGGCAGCCTGCTGGCGGTGCCAGCCGGGCTGAGCTTGACCGCCGCCGCCGCCCTGCCGGAAACCCTGTTCACCGTGTGGCACAATCTGTTCGAACGCGCCTTTGTGCGCGAAGGCGACACGGTGCTGGTCCACGGCGGCACCAGCGGCATCGGCACCATGGCGATTGGCCTCGCCCGACTGTTCGGCATCCGCATTTTCGTCACCTGTGGCAGCGCGGCCAAATGCGCCGCCGCCACCGCGC
>DAIUBZ010000401.1:0-1313 GCA_036846445.1 Sphingopyxis sp.
TAATCCGGCGCATCTGCGCCTCGCTCAACAACCAAAGCTCCGACATCGGCAGCGCCTCCTAAGCCATTGAATGAACTCATTGCCACATAGGCAAGCGAATTAATGGGTCCTGAGCCCAGATCACAATGCAACAGCAACACCGCCACAACCGCGACTGCGCGCAGGCCGTCGATCCCTGGCTTATCCTGTGATGTCAGCTGGTTGGGGCGACTGGTGCTGGCGGGAACCATCGCCTATTTTGCCGCCACGCTTTCCGGCAAATCTTCGCCAAATACCCGCTGATAATATTCGGCGACCAGCATCCGCTCCGCCTCGTCACATTTGTTCAGGAAGGACAGGCGGAATGCGGTGCCGATATTGCCGAAAATCGCGGCATTCTGCGCCCAGCTAATCACGGTGCGCGGCGACATGACGGTGGAAATGTCGCCGCCGACAAAGCCGGTGCGCGTGAGTTCCGCCACCTTCACCATATTCGCCACCGCATCCGCGCCCGCGCCGGGCACTTTTTTCAGGATGATCGCGGCCTCGACCGCAGCGGGCAGATAGTTCAGCGTGACGACAATGTTCCACCGGTCCATCTGGCCCTGGTTGATCTGCTGCGTGCCATGATACAGGCCCGACGTGTCGCCCAGCCCGACGGTGTTGGCGGTGGCAAACAGGCGGAACCAGGGGTTGGGCCGGATCACCCGGTTCTGGTCGAGCAGGGTCAGCTTGCCCTCCGCCTCCAGCACCCGCTGGATGACGAACATCACATCGGGCCGCCCGGCGTCATATTCGTCGAACACCAGCGCGGTGGGGGTTTGCAGCGCCCATGGCAGCAGCCCCTCGCGAAACTCGGTCACCTGCTTGCCATCTTTCAGCACAATCGCATCGCGGCCGATCAGGTCGATGCGGCTGATATGCGCGTCCAGATTCACCCGGATGCACGGCCAGTTCAGCCGGGCGGCGATTTGTTCAATATGGGTGGATTTGCCGGTGCCGTGATACCCCTGAACCATCACCCGCCGATTGTGGGCAAAGCCCGCCAAAATCGCCAGCGTGGTATCGGCGTCGAACACATAAGTGTCATCCCGGTCCGGCACCCGTTCATCGGCGATGCTGAACGCCGGAATCGCCAGATCGACATCAACCCCAAACACCTCCCGCGCATCAACATGGGTGTCGGGGGCCGCCAGCACGGTTTGCCCGGTGGGCATGGCGGCAAATTCAGGAACAGCAGCAGGAGCGGAGAGCGGAGCGGAGGACATGGCATACCTTTATCATTGGTCTGGCGGCGATGCGACAGGAAGGGACGAATTGCAAGCAGTGAGGGG
>DAIUBZ010000402.1:0-1306 GCA_036846445.1 Sphingopyxis sp.
TCATCCAGCCAGCCCGACGCCGACAAGATCCGCGCTCCGGCGACCGCGTGCGTGATCATCAGCGGGTTTCCGTCACTTTGTTGAGCAGCGGCGGTCGGTCGGGATCATGGCCGCGCGCCAGCGCCAACTGGTTGACCATCGGATAAAAGCTTTGCGCCATCACCAGCGGGGCAAGCACCGCATGCACATCCGCTGGGACCGGCAGGGTCAGGCAATCGGGGGCCACGCGCCCGGCGATGGCAATCCGGGCCCCGCGCGCGGCAAATTTGGCCAACAGCGCCCCCAACCCGACATCGCCGGGAGCCGCGGGCGGAAACACCAACAGCGGCGTGTCCTGGCCAACCAGCGCCATCGGGCCGTGCGCCACTTCGGAAATGCTGAACGCTTCGGCAAATATCCCGCTGGTTTCTTTCAATTTCAGCGCGGCCTCACCGGCAATCGCCAATGTCTCGCCCCGGCCCAGCACAAACATGGGGCGGCCCGCCGCCAGCAAATCGGCCCCGGCGGACCAATCTGCCGCCGCCGCCGCCGCCAATTGCGCCGGCAGGGCGTCCAGCGCCGCCAGCAATTCCGGATCTGCTGACCACAGCGCCACCAGCTGCGCGATGGCCGCCAGCGCCGCCAGATAGGATTTGGTGGCGGCGACACTGCGTTCCGGCCCGGCGTGCAGGGGAATGACAATATCGGCCACATCGGCCAGCGGCGCGGCGGTGTTGTTCAAGAGGGCAACGACCGTCGCCCCGGCGGCGCGGGCGGCTGCCGCATTGGCCAGCAAATCCGGGCTTTTTCCCGATTGCGAGATCAGCACCACCAATTGTCCGCGCCAGTGGCTGACATCGGCACCATAGGCCGACACCACCGACGGCGGCTGTGACACGACCGGAAGGCTGAGGCGCGATTCGGCCAGAAATTTCAAAAAGGTGGCGGCATGGTCGCTGCTGCCCCGCGCCACGGTCAAAATGATGCGCGGCGGGTTGGCGCGGAGCCGGGCCGCCAGCGCGGCCATCGCGCCATGGTTGGCGGCCAAGCCAGCGGCAATCAGGCCCGGCGCGGCCAGCGCCTCGGCCAGCAACAGGGTGGTTTCGCGGGGGTCTGCGGGGGTGTTCATAATACCAATATAAGACCAGTTGCTGCCAATGGCCAGCAATATCCCATCAAACCCGCAGCAGCCAGCCGCGCCGTCGCAGCGGGCCAAGCGCCGCCGCCGACAGCAGCATTGCCGCCAGCGCATAAGCCAGCGCCGCGCCGCCACCCGCGCCGATCATGGCCGCGAGCCAGCCATAGCTGACGTCCCAGATCCGCTGGC
>DAIUBZ010000403.1:0-1301 GCA_036846445.1 Sphingopyxis sp.
ACACGCCCAGCCGCCGGAAAATCGCGGTCAGATGGGCCTTTACCGTTGCCTCGCTGATGGCCAGTTGGTGGGCGATTTGCTTGTTCAACTGGCCCTCGCCGACCAGCGCCAGAATCCGGCGCTGCGCCGGGGTCAGCGCGGCCAGCCGGGCAATGGCATCATCGCGTGCCGGCTCGCCGCTCACTGCTGCGCTATCGGGAAACACCTGATCACCGTCGCGTATCATCGCCAGCGCCGCGCGCATCTCCGCCAGCGATGCGGTTTTGGCGATAAAGCCCGATGCGCCCAATTGGCGCGCGCCGGCCGTTGTTGCCGTGCTGTCGCTCGCTGATACCACCACCACCGGCACTTCGGGAAAGTCGCGGCGCAGGCCCAGCAATGGCTCCAGCCCATTGCTGTCGGCCATTTGCAAATCCAGCGTGACCACTTCCACCCCGCCCGCCGCCACTTCGGCGCGGGCGGCGGCGGCGTCGCCCACCTCGACAATGGGCAAATCGGGCCACACCGCCGCCACTGCCGCCGCCACCGCCGCCCGCATCAACGGGTGATCGTCGGCAATCACGATCCGGCGCGGCGGGGCCATGTCAGCGGTTCAGCCGGTCAGCGATCAGCCCGTCGACCAGCGACGGATCCGCCAGGGTGGAAATATCGCCCAGCGCGCCGGTGTCATTTTCGGCGATCTTGCGCAAAATGCGCCGCATGATCTTGCCAGAGCGGGTTTTGGGCAGGCCGGGGGCGAACTGCAGATGGTCCGGCGTGGCAATCGGGCCAATCTCTTGCCGGACATGGGCGCGCAATGCGGCGGTCAGCGCCGCATCCGCTGCCACCCCGGCATTCAGCGTGACATAGCAATAAATCCCCTGACCCTTCAGGTCGTGGGGATAGCCGACCACCGCAGCCTCGGCCACCAGCGGGTGGGCCACCAGGGCGCTTTCCACCTCGGCCGTGCCCATGCGGTGGCCCGATACGTTGATGACATCGTCCACCCGCCCGGTGATCCGGTAATAGCCCGCCGCATCGCGGGCACAGCCGTCGCCGGTGAAATATTTGCCGGCATAGGTGGAAAAATAGGTCTGAACAAAGCGGTCATGGTCGCCGTAAACGGTGCGGGCCTGGCCCGGCCAACTGGCGGTGATGCACAAATTGCCCTCCGCCGCGCCGCCCACCGCTTCATCAGCCAGCACCGCGCCGTCGGCATCGACAATCTGGGGCGTCACCCCGAAAAACGGCCGCCCGGCGCTGCCCGGCTGCATGTCATGCGCGCCGGGCAGGGTGGTGATCATCACCCCGCCGGTTTCGGT
>DAIUBZ010000404.1:0-1293 GCA_036846445.1 Sphingopyxis sp.
GTGGCCGCCGGGCACAGCCGCGCCGCGACCGCCGCCGCCGACCCGCCGGACGATCCGCCGGGGGCCAGCGGCGCGGCATCGACGCCGCCATCCGCCGCGCGCCGCCGCCACGGGCTGATGACATTGCCAAAGGCGCTGGTTTCGTTCGACGACCCCATGGCGAATTGATCGAGATTGAGCTTGCCAATCATCCCCGCGCCCGCGTCCCACAATTTCTGGCTGACGGTGGATTCATAGGGTGGGACAAAGCCGTCCAGCATCCGGCTGGCCGCCGTGGTCATCGTCCCCTTGGTGCAATACAGATCCTTCATGCCAATCGGCACGCCCGACAGCGGCTTCAGCGTGCCCGCCGCGCGGTCGGCATCCGCCTGCGCCGCCGCCGCCAGCGCATGGTCCGGCGTCAGGGTGATAAAGGCATTCAGCGCGCCCGCGTCCGCCGCCGCCGCGCCAAAGGCCGCCGCCACCTCGGCTGCGGTAAAATCACCGGCGCGGTGGCCATCGCGGATTTGCGCGACGGTCAAATTGGTGAGGTCTGTCATTATTCAATCACCTTTGGCACGCCAAAAAAGCCATGCTGGGCCGCCGGGGCATTGGCCAGCACGTCGCCCCGGCGGTCGCCGCCGGTCAGGGCATCGGCATTCACCGCATCATCGCGCAGCCGCAGCGCATTGGGAATCACCGCCGTCATCGGGGCCACGCCGGTGACATCCACCTCGGCCAATTGCTCGACCCAGCCGAAAATCTGGTTCAATTCCGCCTCCATGGCGGCGGCCTCGGCCTCGCTGATCGCGATGCGGGCAAGGCCGGCAACTTTGCTGACGGTGGCGCGGTCAATTGCCATGGGCTGGCCCTGTTCCTGAAGGTGGGGGTGGATGGTCAGACGCCGCTAGCACCCGGCCCAGCCGCCTTCAAGCATCCGGTGCGGCAGCGGGGTGCTTATTCAAATGGCTCGCCCAGCGCCTCGCCATCAATCACCAATTGCCGCCGCGTGACCGGGCGGGTTTCCACCCGCACATCCGCGCTGGCAAAGGGCGCGCGGCGGCGGGCGCTCTGCCGGTTCCAGCGCGTACCGCTGGCTTGCAAAATCACCACCTCGCCGCGCGGCTTGCTGCCCAGGCTATAGGCGACCAGCGTGCCCTCATCCAGCCAGCGCCCGGCGCAGCGGGCAGCGCACACATCATAAAGCTGGTCCAGCGCCGCGCGCGGCACCGGAGGCGCGCCCGGGGGCAGGAGGATGTCAGCGGCGGCATCGGCGGCCAATTCCACATTTTCGTGAAGTTCATAGCGGCTTTT
>DAIUBZ010000405.1:0-1293 GCA_036846445.1 Sphingopyxis sp.
CCCGTCGGGCAGCGCCAGCCAGGTCTGCATCCCGAACAGGCGCGGCCCGGCGGCCCGCTCCGCTGCTGGCGAGCGCTCGCTGTGCACAATGCCGCGCCCGGCGGTCATCAAATTGACCGCGCCGGGGCGGATGGTGGCGTGGGTGCCCAGACTGTCGCGGTGGTCAATCGCGCCGTCGAACAAATAGGTGACGGTGGCCAGATTGATGTGCGGGTGCGGGCGTACGTCCATGCCGCCGCCCACCGCCAGCTCCGCCGGGCCGAATTCATCGACAAAGATGAACGGGCCAACCATCGTGCGCGCCCGGGCGGGCAGCACCCGCCGCACCTTGAAATCGCCCAGATCGTGGGTGGTGGGGGTCAGGACATCCATTGCATTTGCCATGTCGTCATTCCCCCGGCGCGCTGGCCCGGATCGCCAGCGCATGCACCCGCTGCCCCGGCAAATCGCCCAGCGCGGCATTGACCGCCCGTTGCCGCGCCAACCGGGTCATCCCGGCAAAGCCCGGCCATTGCACCGCCACGGTGAAATGGGATTCGCCCGACCCATCGTCGCCGCTGTGGCCATGGTGGCTGGCGCTGTCATTGGTGATGGCGATATCTGCGCCGGGGAAAGCGGCGGCCAGCAGCGCCGCCATTTCCGCCTGAACTGGACCGATGTGCAACATAAGCGCATATGTGGCGTTGGTTGCCCGGCATGACAAGCAATTCCCGCCCCGACCCGGATCAAAAACGCCGCCCGGCCCGCTTCCATGGCCGCACCGACCGCTGCGGGCCATGCGCCGTGCCGGGGTGCACCGCGCCGGGCGAGTTTCGCGCGCCGCTGGGCGCGGGCAGCGCCGATGGCCCGCCGCAGTGGCGCTGGCTGTGCCTGGACCATGTGCGCGAATATAATGCGGCCTATGATTATTTTGCCGGGATGAGCGCGGACCAGATTGTCGCGGCCCAGTCCCCCACCGCCCATTGGCCATCGGAAACCCGCGCCTTTGCCCACCACGGCACCGCCGCGCCGCCGCGCTGGGCGGATTTTGCCGACCCGATGGCGGCAATGGCGGGGCGCTATGCCGCCGCGCGCGCGGGCCAGGCCGCGCCGGATGCACGGTTTACGGCACCCCAGCGCGCCGCACTCGCCCTGCTCGGCCTCGACCCCGCCGCCGCCGACCGCCGGGCGCTCCGCCGCCGCTACGCCGAACTGCTCCGCCGCTATCACCCCGACCGCAACGGCGGCGACCGCAGCCACGAGGCGGCGCTGCAAGCGGTGGTCGAGGCGTATAATCTGCTGCGGGGGCGGTTG
>DAIUBZ010000406.1:0-1274 GCA_036846445.1 Sphingopyxis sp.
ACCACCGCCACCCCGGTGGGCGGGAAAACCGCCGCCACCCACATTGAACTGGATTTCATGGTCACCGATGGCGGCGATGAACGGGTGTCGAACAGCTATGTGCCCCGGATGCGCCAGGCGTTTTTGACCTATGACGGCTGGCTGGTGGGCCAGGCATGGTCGACATTCCAGGATGTTGGCGCGCTGCCCGACAGTCTGGACTTCATCGGCGCGACCCCCGGCACCGTCTTTGTCCGCCAGGCCCAAATCCGTTACACCAAAGGCGCGGTGTCCGTGGCGCTGGAGCAACCCGAAACGGTGCTGACGGCGCGGGGCGGCACCCGGCTGCTGCCCGGCACCGACGCCTTGCCCGATATCGTCGTGCGGGTTGCCAAAAACGGGCTGATGCTGGCGGGCATTGCCCGGCAATTGCGGGCCAGCGACCAGGTGCTGCCCACCGGCGCGGCCACTGCATGGGGCTTTGGCGTATCGGCATCGGGCAAGGTGGCGCTGGATCCCCGCACCGATCTGCGGTTCATGGCGACAGCCGGGCGCGGGCTGGGCCGCTATATTGGCGTGAACATCGTCAATGATGCGGCCATCACTGCGGCCGGCGAATTGTCACCCATTGCCACCTATTCCGGCTTTGTCGCGCTGCGCCATCTGTGGACGGACCGGCTGCGCTCGACCGTGTCGCTGGCGGGGTTCAAGGCGGACAATCCGGTGGCCCTCACCGGGGCGGGGCAAACCGACACGGTGTGGAACGGGCTGGCCAATCTTATCTATTCGCCCATTCCCAAATTGGACATTGGCGTGGAATATATGCGGGCCAAACGCACGCTGGAATCCGGGCTGAGCGGCAATCTGCAAAAGGTACAAATGTCCGCCAAGGTGAGTTTCTAGAGCGATTTCCAGTCAGATGGCGTCATCTGACGGCTCGGAAATCGCGGCAGGATAGAAATTCGGAGCGATTTCCAGTCAGATGGCGTCATCTGACGGCCTGGACTTGTAACGGTTCTGGGCCGGTCACTTGAGAGTTCTACAGCTCGAGGGCAGCAGACCGGCGAGATGACCAATCACATTGAGGAGTTCAAGCAGGAGGGTAAAGCAGCGCAGGCACAGCGTTACAAGTCCACCCTGCTCTTACCTGATTGTGAAATTGGCGATGTCCGTGACGGATGACAGGCTGCTGTCCGCGTTGGTCACGGTGTAGCCATAGGCGATGGAATATTCGCCCGGCGCGGTCAGCGGCTCGGCCAAAGTGAAGGCAAAGTCCGTGCCGGTCAGTTTGGGCG
>DAIUBZ010000407.1:0-1273 GCA_036846445.1 Sphingopyxis sp.
GCAGGACTGGCCGATGGCACCGCGAGCACCGCCCGCTCCAGCGCCTCCATCCGCAGCAGCGCGGCGTCCAGGGCAGCAAAGCTGGGGCCAAGCGCCCGGCTGCGGCCCATCCGCCCGCGATAGGGTTCAAATGGCCCCCCTCGCCCCGCCATGGCATCGCCGACCAATTTGTCGGGGTTCATGCCCAATTGCCGCACCGCCGCCGCCGCGTCGGCGGCACGCCCATTCACCGCCGCCAGCATGCGTTTCGCCAGCCGTTCCTGCCGCGCGTCAATCCGCGCCAGCGCCGCCGCTTCGGCAGGCAGGCGCCCCAGCCCATCCGGATGGGCGGAGCCAGCAGACTTCAGGCTGATTTTCGCGGTCGCCGCGGGCACCAGCCCGGGCCGAGCAGCGCCGGGGGGCAGCGCCGCTCCGGGTGCAGGCGCCGCCCTCGGGCTGGGTTGCGATTCGCCTGCCGCCGGCTGAGTTGGCTCCGCCGCCGGGTCAGTGCCGAAATGATCGGCCTGCAATTGCTCCAGATGCTCCTGCCGCGCCTCAAGGTCGGCGGCCACTTCGCTGATCCGGTCGCGATATTTGGCGATGCGCGCCTCCGCCGCGGCGGCCGCAGCCTGATCCCGCGCCGCCTCAGCCCGTTCTCCTGCCCCCAGCGCATGGGCAGCGGCCATATAGATTGTGACGCCGAGCCAAACCAGCAACACGAGCGCGGCCCCGGCGGCCACCCGCTTTTGCAACCGCGCGCTGATTTTCAAGAAGCGCACATGCCCCTTGGTCCGCAGAAAAAGCTCATGATCCTGAAACAAATGGTCCAGCCGGGCGGCCCAGCCAGATGTTTCGTCAACCGGTAAAGACAAATTGCGGCCCCATTATCCCAGCGGCAGCCTTTGGTCCTGCCAGTTGTGCCATCCCCCTAGCAGCAATGGCGGCGGAATCCGAATCGCATCGCCCGTAGCGCCGACGAGCCGAAACACTGGTGCGATGAACAGCAGCGCAGCCCAGATCGCGCGATCCAGCCAGCGGCCCAAATGCGTGCGACTCGCCCGCTTCTTGACGCTTTTGTCATTATCTGTGGCTAATGGCAGGATCATGACGATGATGCAGCCTGTGACCAGCAGCCCGCGCCCTACCCCCGGCCTCGCGGCTGTGCCGCCGCGCGAACGGCCAGCTTCTGCCGTCGGCGCGATGGTGGGGTGGGCCGGGTTGGCTGGGTTGGTCAGCTATCTGCTGCTAGCCCGCATGGCCCCGGACATTGCCGCATGGGCGGGGATTGACTGGG
>DAIUBZ010000408.1:0-1271 GCA_036846445.1 Sphingopyxis sp.
TCGCGGCATAGCCCTGGGCACGGACCAGCCGGTGCGCGGCGTCGATAATCGCCCCCCGCGCGCTGGGCCGTTCGAGGGCAGGCGTGCTGGTCGCTGACATGCGCTGGCCATACCAACCAGTCGGTATGGCAGCAAGCGCGCGCGGCTATTTTGCGATGGCCTGTGCCATCAATGGCTTGGGCGGAGGCATGACCGGTCCCGTCAGCGGCCCCGCCGCCCGGCCGGATCAGGAAAAAATGTCGCTGGGCGACGCCTTTGGGTCATCGCCATATCTGTTGGGGCCGGTCTGTCCCGGCATCAACGCGGTGACGAACAGGAACAGGCTGCCGAACGGCACAAACGACACCAGATAAAACCACCCGCTCAGCCCGATGTCATGCAGCCGCCGGACCGACACCGCGATGCTGGGAACAATCAACCCCACCAGCGCCGCCATCCCCAGCGCCAGGATCACCGCGCTGCTGGTGCCGCTGCCCGCACCGACCAGCACCGCCGCCAGCACGATGGCGACGACCACCAGCACCAGCAACAGGGTGAACAGCCAATATTCGCGCCGCCGGCTGCGCCCGGAAAAATCGGCATAGCGCCGCAGCGGCAAAATCATCCAATCCATCAACCGCCCCCATTTTGGCCCGGTTCCGGCGGGTTGGCCGCCAGTTTGGCCGCCGCGTTGTTCGCTATCTGCCCGCCCGCGCCGCCTTGACCGCCGCACGCAATTCCGCCAGCCCGACCGCACCCTCCAGCAAGCGGTCGCCGACGATCCACGCCGGGGTGCCGCCCAGCCCCAATTGCTGGGCCATGGTCAGATTATTGTCAATCTCGCGCTCCAGCACCCGGGCGTCGCCAGCGGCATCGGCGCGCCCGTCCAAAATCACCCCGGCGCGGGTGCTGGCGGCGGTGATGGCGGCGGCGTCCAGCGATCCGGCGGCAAACATGGCGTGGTGAAATGCGTCATATTTGCCCTGCCGCGCCGCGCGCAGCGCCGCCAGCGCGGCATCGCGGCTGGCCGGGGCAATGATCGGCAATTCGCGGAACACCACCTTCACCCGGCGGTCGCCCGCCACCAACCGGTCAACATCGGCCACGCTGGCCCGGCAATAGCCGCAGCCATAATCGGTGAACGCCACCACCGTCACATCGCCCGCCGGATTGCCAATCCACGCCCCGGCAAAGGGTTTTTCCAACGCCGGGCGGATTTGCGCCACGGCGGCGGCGGTTTGCTGCGCCTGAAACGCCTGCATCGCCTGGGGGATGATTTGCGGATTGGCCAA
>DAIUBZ010000409.1:0-1249 GCA_036846445.1 Sphingopyxis sp.
GGGGCGGGGGCACCGGGCCGCCGACAATATCGCGCTGCGCCTCCAGCCATTGCCGTTCTGCCGCTGTCCAGCTTTGCGCCGACGCCGCTGTCGCCAAGGCCAGCGCGAGCGCCGGGGCCAGCCGCAACAGGCGGCTGGCGCGCAAAATCCATGGAAAAATATCGGGCGGGGTCGCGGACGCGGGCAAATCTAATCTCCTTGCACCGCCGCCGCGCAATTGCGTAAGGGGCGGGGCGTCTGTGTTGATGTCACTCGCGGCCTTAAGGGGGGCTGACTCGGCCTGTAAAGGAATTAGATGATGTTTTCCGGTTCCATTCCGGCGCTGGTAACTCCCATGCGCGGCGGGGCATTTGACGCGGACGCGCTGGCGCGGCTGGTGGATTGGCAAATTGCCGAAGGCTCGGCGGCATTGGTGCCGTGCGGCACGACGGGGGAAAGCCCCACGCTGGGGTTTGATGAACATTATCAGGTGATTGACGCCTGTCTGGCCGCAGCGGCGGGCCGGGTGCCGGTGATTGCCGGTTGCGGGTCCAACGACACCGCGACTGCGATCCGCCACATGCGCTTTGCCCAGCGCGCCGGGGCGGCGGCGGCGCTGATCGTCGCGCCATATTACAACCGGCCCAGCCAGGCGGGGATGATCGCGCATTTCCACGCGCTGGCCGATGCGTCCGATCTTCCGATCGTGGTTTACAATGTGCCGGGCCGCACCGTGGCCGATATTTTGCCCGCCACGCTGGCCGCCATCGCCGCCATCCCGACCGTGGTGGCGGTCAAGGATGCCAGTGGCGATCTGGTCCGGGTCACTCAGCAGCGGGCAGCACTGGGCGCGGATTTCTGTCAATTGTCGGGCAATGACGATCTGTGGCTGGCCCATGCGGCGATGGGCGGGGCGGGCTGTATTTCGGTGACCGCCAATGTCGCCCCCCGGCTGTGCGCGCAATTTGCCGCCGCTTGCGGGCGGGGCGACTGGGCGGCGGCGCTGGCGCTGCACGACCGTTTGTTCCCGCTGCACCGGGCGATGTTTGCCGACGCCAGTCCCGGCCCGGCGAAATATGCGCTGAGCCGTCTGCACGGCTGGATGACGGACGAGGTGCGGCTGCCGCTGCTGGCCGCCGATGCGGCAGCACGGGCAGAGATTGACGCAGCGCTGGCAGCAGCGCAACTGGCATGAGCCGCCCGCAAACCGCCACATTCGACAAGCGCAAGGTGGTGGCGGAGAACCGCCGCGCCCGCTTTGACTATGCGA
>DAIUBZ010000410.1:0-1249 GCA_036846445.1 Sphingopyxis sp.
GGGCGCTGGAGGAAATGGTGGTGGCGGGCGTGAAAACCAACATCCCGCTGCACCAGGCGCTGTTGCACGAACCTGACATCATCAGCGGCGATTATACGATCAAATGGCTGGAGGATTGGCTGGAGCAGAGCAAGGCGGGCGAGGGATGAGCTTGCGGATCCAGCGCCGCGACCTGCTGTTGGGCGGGGCGGGCGCGGCGGTGCTCGGCAGCTCAGCCGGACTGGATCCGGCGGCCCAAGCCGCAACGTCACCCGCCGCCCAGCGCCTGCGCGCACTTGAAACCGGCGATGCGCGGTTGGGCGTATATATGCTGGACACCGGCAGCGGCGAGGCCTTGGCAAACCGCCCGGATGAAGCCTTTGCCATGTGCTCGACATTCAAGCTGGCGCTGGTCGCCGCATATCTGCGCGAGGCCGATGCGAGCAAAATCAACCTCGACGAAATATTGCCCTATGGGCCGGGCGATCTGTTGGAATGGGCGCCAATCACCGGCGCCAACGTTGACCGGGGCGGACTGCCGGTCCGCACCCTCATGCATGCAGCGCAAACGCTCAGCGACGGTGTGGCCGCAAATTTGCTGGTCCGGCGGCTGGGCGGCCCGGCCCGGGTGACCGCCAAATTTCGTGAAATGCATGACACGCAGACCCGGTTGGACCGCTATGAACCGATGCTGGGCATGGTGTTGTCGGCGGACCTGCGCGACACCACCACTCCGCGGGCGATGGCGCATCTGGTTGCGCGGATCACTACGGGCGATCTGTTGGCGGCGGGATCGCGGGCCCTGTTGCTCGATTGGATGACCGCGACCCAAACCGGCGCCAGGCGGCTGCGGGCGGGATTGCCAGCCGGATGGCGCGCTGGCAACAAAACCGGCACTGGCCGCGCGCCCGGCACCACCAACAAATGCAATGATATTGCGGTGGTATTCCCGCCCGGCAAAGCCCCGATCATCATCACGGCCTATTATGACAGCGGGGTTTACCGCGACCAGATTGAGGATTGGCAGCAGGCGGTGCTGGCCGATGTGGGCCGCATCGCCGCCGACTGGGCCGGACGCTGATGCGCAATCACAGGCTTTGCGCCGTTCCCGTGATGCGATATGATGACGGGATGAACCATCTGACCCGCCGCCGCCTGTCGCTGCTTCCGATGCTGGCCGCCCTGTCGCTGCCCCTGTCCGCCGCCGCGCAATCCGCGCCGGGTGGCCGGGTGCTGGAGGATAGCGTGGTATTTGTCCCCGACCGGGTGG
>DAIUBZ010000411.1:0-1229 GCA_036846445.1 Sphingopyxis sp.
GCCAAGGGGCTGTTGATCGCGGCGATTGAGGACAATGATCCGGTGATGTTTTTTGAACCAAAACGGATATATAATGGCCCGTTCACCGGCCATTATGACCGGCCAGCCCAGCCATGGGCCAAATTTGCCGAGGCGGTCGTGCCAACCGGCCATTACCGGATTGAATTGGGCAGCGCCAGAACCGTGCGAACCGGCGATGCTGTCACCATATTGGCCTATGGCACCATGGTCCATGTCTGCATGACCGTCGTGGCGGACAGCGGGATTGACGCGGAAATCATCGACCTGCGTTCTTTGGTGCCGCTGGATATTGCCGCGATCGAGGCGTCGGTCCGCAAGACCGGGCGCTGTCTGATCGTGCATGAGGCGACCCGGACGTCGGGCTTTGGCGCGGAGCTGGCGGCGCTGGTGCAGGAGCGGTGTTTTTACCATCTCGAGGCGCCAATTGCCCGCGTCACCGGGTTTGACACCCCCTATCCCCACAGCCTGGAATGGGCCTATTTTCCGGGGCCGGTGCGGATTGGCACCGCGCTGGCAAAATTGTTACAGGATTAACCGAAATGGCTCGATTCACATATCGCCTGCCCGACATTGGCGAGGGCATTGCCGAGGCCGAAATCGTCGCCTGGCATGTCGCGGTCGGCAGCCGGGTGGAGGAAGACGCGCCCATTGCCGATTTGATGACCGACAAGGCGACGGTCGAGATGGAATCGCCCGTCGCGGGCGTCGTGTTGGAAGTGGGGGGGCAGGCCGGGGACATGATCGCGATTGGCGCGGCGCTGGTGGTGATCGAGACGGACGAAGGCGCCCCAGCCGCCGATGAGCAGCCAGCGCCGCCGCCGCCCACCGCGCCCGCCGCTGCAACGGCTCCGCAGCCAGCGCCGCCGCCCCCATCGCCCCCATCGCCGCCACCGCCCCCGCTCCCACCGCCCCCACCGCCCAGCGCGCCAGCCAGCGCACCAGCCGCACGGGTGCTGGCATCGCCTGCGGTGCGGGCCCGGGCCGCGGATCTGGGCATTGATCTGGCCGATGTGCGTCACGATGGCGACCGGGTCCGCCATGCCGATCTGGACGCGTTTTTGCGCTATGGCGCGGCGGGCGGCTATGCGGTGCCCGCCGCCGTCCGGGCCGATGAAGCGGTGCGGGTGATCGGCCTGCGCCGCCGGATTGCCGAAAATATGAGCGCGGCGAAGCGCGCCATTCCACATTTTACCTATGTCGAGGAAATT
>DAIUBZ010000412.1:0-1224 GCA_036846445.1 Sphingopyxis sp.
GGAATGACCGCGCTGGTCACGGGCGCGAGCGGCGGGATTGGCAGCGCGATTGCCCATGCGCTCAGCGCGCAGGGGGCACGGCTGGCGCTGTCGGGCAGCAACGCGGGCAAATTGGCGGCGTTCCGCGATGCGCTCGGCGGCGATCATGTCGCGCTGCCGTGCGATCTGGCCGATGGTGCGGCGGTCGATGCCCTGGTTGGCGATGCGGTGGCGGCGCTGGACGGTCGGCTCGACATCGTGGTCAATAATGCCGGGATCACCCGCGACAATCTGGTGATGCGGATGAAGGATGACGAGTGGGGCGATGTGCTGCGCGTCAATTTGGAGGCGGCGTTCCGGCTGGCCCGCGCCGCCGCCCGCCCGATGATGAAGGCGCGGTTTGGCCGGATTGTCTCGGTCACCAGCGTGGTCGGCGCGACCGGCAATCCGGGACAGGCCAATTATGCCGCCGCCAAGGCCGGGTTGGTCGGCATGTCCAAGGCGCTGGCGCAGGAATTGGCCAGCCGGGGCATCACCGTCAATTGCGTGGCCCCCGGGTTCATCGTCTCGGCCATGACCGACGCCCTGCCCGACGCGCAAAAGGCGGCGCTGAATGCGCGCATTCCGCTGGGCCGCATGGGCGAGGGGGCGGACATTGGCGCCGCCGTCGCCTATCTGGCCAGCCGCGAGGCGGGCTATGTCACCGGCCAGACCCTGCATGTGAACGGCGGCATGGCGATGCTGGGGTGAGCGGCGCGCTGGCGATTGTGGGCGGCGCGCTGCTGGCCGGGCTGGCGCTGGTTGGCCCGGCGGCCCCAGCTCAGGGGCAGTCGCCGCCCGGGCCAGCCGCCGCCGCCACCGACCAGTTGATCGACCGCGCCGGGGCCTGTCTGGCGCGGCGGGCGGGCGCGCCGCTGGTCGCCCAGCTTGGCGACCTGTTTGTCGCTGGCGAATCGATAACGGCAGCGATTGAGGATGAGCTGCTGGCGCACATGACCGCCTGCCGGTCCGAGGTTCAGGCGGGGCCGACGGACAAGGACCTGTTGGTCGAGGCCGCCGCCGGGGTGATGCTGCGCGAGGAACTGGCGGCCTGCATTGTGCGGGTGGGGATGGACCGGGCGCTGGCCGACCGGGTGCTGGGGCTGCGCGGCGCGGCGCGCCTGCCCGATATGGACGATGCTGATGCCCACAATCGGGTGGTGGATGGCGTGTTCACGGCGTTCAAACAGGCCGGGCTGGACCGGA
>DAIUBZ010000413.1:0-1207 GCA_036846445.1 Sphingopyxis sp.
CCGCTGTTGCTGACCGGGCTGATCGGCGGGGTGGTGGGCGCGCTGGCCGAGGCTGATCGCGCGCCTGCGCTGATGGCGGCGCTCGTGACGACGGCGCTGGTCTTTGCCCTGACGGTGGAACGCGCCTCGCTGGGGCGGACGGCGGCCTTTGCGCTGCTGTGCGGCGCGCTGGTGGCATTGGTTGCCGATCGCAATCTGGCATATACCGCTGGCCGGTCGCTGCTGGAATGGCCATTCTGGTCGGCGGTGCTGGCCACGGCAATTGCTGCACCCTTTTTTCAGGCGTGGCGCGAATTGGGCGGCGGCAGGCGCTGGCCATGGCGGCTGCCCTATGCGGCGCTGCACACCCATGCGTGGACCAATGGGGTGATCGGCGGCGCGGCGCTGGCCTTTGTGGCCCTGAGCTGGCTGCTCAGCTGGCTGGTGGCGATGATGTTCGATCTGATCGGCATTGACGCGCTGGAACGGTTGCTGGGCGAGGGCTGGTTTGCGCTGGCGCTGACCGGCGCGGCCTTTGGTGCGGCGGTGGGTCTGCTGCGCGAACGCGACCGGGTGGTGGCGGCGATGCAGCGGCTGGTGACAGTGGTGCTGGGGGTGCTGGCGCCGCTGCTGGCCGCCGCGCTGCTGCTGTTCCTGATGGCGCTGGTTGGCACCGGGCTGACGCCGCTGTGGCAATCGGGCTTCTCCACCGCCGCACTGATGCTGGGGGTCGCGGCATTTTGCGTGCTGCTGACCAACGCAGTGATTGGCAATGATGCCGATGATGCGGCCAGCAACCCGGTGCTGACGGCGGGCGCGGCGGTGCTGGCGGTCATGGTGCTGCCGCTCAGCGCAATTGCGGCGGCGGCGATGGGCCTGCGGATTGGCGAATATGGCTGGACGCCGGACCGCATCTGGGGGCTGATCGCGGCAGTGGTCGCGCTGGGCTATGGCGTGGCCGGGCTGTGGGCAGCGGCGCGCGGGCGGCGGGGCTTTGCGGCGGTGCTGCGCCCGGTGCAACAGAAATTGGCGCTGTGCCTGTGGGTGCTGGCGTTGCTGCTGGCGCTGCCGCTGGCGGATTTTGGCGCGATTTCCGCGCGCGACCAACTGGCCCGGCTGGCGTCGAACCGGGTGGGCGCGGACAAATTTGATTTTGCCGCCATGGCCTTTGATTTCGGCCCGGCGGGGCGGGCTGGGCTTGAGCAGTTGGCAGGCGGGCGGAATGCCG
>DAIUBZ010000414.1:0-1191 GCA_036846445.1 Sphingopyxis sp.
TCAATGGAAGGATTTGGACTATGCGAGGATCGTTTGACTTTACCCCCTATCGCCGCTCGACCGTTGGTTTTGACCGTTTGTTTGAAATGCTGGAAACCGGCGGCGCGGCGGCCAGCGATAGCTATCCGCCGTTCGACATCATCAAGACCGGCGATGATGGCTATCAGATCAGCATCGCCGCTGCGGGCTTTCGCCCCGATGAAATCGAAGTGGTGGCGGAGCGCAACCGGCTGAATGTCGTGGGCCGCAAAGCCGAGGCCGAGGCCGGGCCGGAATATCTCCACCGCGGCATCGCCACCCGTTCGTTCGAACGCCGGTTTCAACTGGCCGATTTTGTCGAGGTGAGATCCGCCAGCTTTGACCATGGCCTGCTCAACATCCGGTTGGAACGGGTTGTGCCTGACAATATGAAGCCGCGCCGCATCGCTGTGGCCACCGGCCCGGCTGAGGCCCCGGCGCTGGTGGATCGCGCTGCGGCCTGACCTGCCTCAACCCCTGCCCCGTCCCCACCCGGACGGGGCAGCTCCACGGGGATTTCAACCAATCAACGCCGCCGTCCCTGATGGCGGATATTGCCGGGGCGGCCCCGTTTGCCCTGCAAATGGCCTGCGCCATCGCGGCGGCGTGCTGGTCCGCGCGGACGGTCGGCACCGCGATCGCCATCGGGGGCGGCGTCGCTGTCCGGCAGGGCAAAGCGCAGCGCCCCGCTGATCGGATTGGCGTCAACCAGCCGCAATTCCAGCCGCTGGCCCACCGCATAGCTGGCCTTGCCATGCTGGCTGTCCAGCGAGCGTGCGGCCTCGTCATAGTCAAACCGCTCGCGGCCAAGCGCCGACACCGGCACCAGCCCATCGCCGCCCAGCCCCTCAACCGTCGCGAAAAAGCCGAACGGCTGCACCCCAGTGATTCGGGCCGGCAGGATTTCGCCGATTTTGTGCGCCAGCCATGCCGCGACATAGCGGTCGATCGTTTCGCGCTCGGCCTCCATCGCCCGGCGCTCCAGCGCGCTGATCGCCTCGCCAATCCGGGTGAGACTTTTGGCGTCGGCCTCGCCAAGTCCCGAACGCGGCGGCAGGCGGCTGGCCCCAATCGGCACCTCCAGCGCGTGGCTGTCCACCAGGGCGCGGTGGACCACCAGATCCGCATAGCGGCGAATGGGCGAGGTGAAATGGGCGTAGCTGCCCAGCGCCA
>DAIUBZ010000415.1:0-1183 GCA_036846445.1 Sphingopyxis sp.
AGCCAGGTGTGCAGCCCCAATTGCGCCGATTTGCCCATCGCGCCGATGAACAGCAACAGGCACAATATGGTCAGCACGTCCCAGCGGCCGCCCAGAAAGCCGATGCTGGCCCCCGCCATGCCCGGGGCAGCCGCCAGAATTTCAGGAATCGACACCGTCCCGAACACCAGAAATGTGCCGAAAATGCCCAGCATGAACCCCAGATCGCCGACCCGGTTGACCACAAAGGCCTTGATCGCGGCCGCATTGGCGCTGGGTTTTTTATACCAGAAACCGATCAGCAGATAGGAGGCCAGCCCAACGCCCTCCCACCCGAAAAACATCTGGACCAGATTGTTGGCGGTCACCAGCATCAGCATCGCAAAGGTGAACAGCGACAAATAGGCAAAAAAGCGCGGCTGGTCCGGCTCGTCAGCCATATAGCCCCAGCTATACAGATGGACCAGCGCCGACACGCTGGTAATCACCACCAGCATCACCGCGGTCAGGGCATCAACCCTGAGTTCCCAATTGAACGCCAGATTGCCGGATTGCACCCAGTTCAGCACCGTCACGACTTCAGCGGTGCCGGTGCCGGTCAGAAAGCTGATGAACACCGGCCAACTGAGCGCACAGGACATGAACAATGCGCCGGTGGTCACCAGCTTGGCGCCCAGCGCGCCAAGCCGCGCCTGGCCCAGCCCAGCCACCAGCGCTGCCAGCAGGGGCAGGAAGACAATAAGCTGGATCACCCCCAAATTACCCCTTCATCCGGTTCGCGCTGTCCACCGCTATCGTCCCGCGCTGGCGGAAATAAATCACCAATATCGCCAGGCCGATTGCCGCCTCCGCCGCCGCCACCGTCAGCACGAACATCGCAAACGCCTGCCCCACCAGATCGCCCAGAAAGGCGCTGAACGCGACCAGATTGAGGTTCACCGCCAGCAAGATCAGCTCGATCGCCATCAGGATGACGATGATATTGCGCCGGTTGATGAACACCCCCAGCACGCCCAGCATGAACAAAATCGTCGACACAGCGAGATAATGCCCCATGCCGATCAATGGCCCGCCAACATCGGGGGTCATAGCTCCACCCCTTCGCCCACCCCGGGGTTGACCAGCCGGGTGGCATCCTGTGGCCGCCGCCGGACCTGATCGCCGATATTCTGCATTCGCGCCCCGCCCTTCACCCGGTTGGTCA
>DAIUBZ010000416.1:0-1170 GCA_036846445.1 Sphingopyxis sp.
CTCGAAGGCAGCGAGGGCTTCCTCTACTATGTCTCGGTCGCCGGGATCACCGGCAAGCAGCAGGCGCAGATCGCCAGCATCGTGGCCAATGTCGCGCGTATCAAGCAATCGACCGACATTCCTGTCGCCGTCGGCTTCGGCGTGCGCACGCCCGAACAGGCGGCGGCGATTGCGCGGGTGGCCGACGGCGTGGTTGTCGGTTCCGCGCTGGTGGAATTGATTGGGCAGCATGGCGCGGACGCGCCGTCCGCGCTGCGGACTTTGGCGCAAAGCCTGGCGGATGCGGTGCATGGCGCGCGGGAGATGGCAGCATGAGCTGGCTGAACCGGGTCCGCAACGCCCTGCCCTTTGCCGCCAAGCGCGATACCCCCGAAAATCTGTGGCACAAATGCCGAAGCTGTGGCGAAATGGTGTTTGTGAAGGAATGGCGCGACAATCTGTCGGTCTGTCCCCGCTGCGGCCACCACGACCGGATTGGCGCCAAAGAGCGGTTCGACCAATTGTTCGGGCCAGGCGCTTATCAAATCTTGCCCAGCCCGCCGCCGAATGATGACCCGCTGCGTTTTCGGGACAGCAAGAAATATGCCGACCGGCTGCGCGCCGCCCGCACCGCCACCGGCAACGCCGACGCCTTTGCCAATGCACGCGGCCAGATTTGCGGCCAGCCCGCAGTCGTGGGCGTGCAGGATTTTGCCTTCATGGGCGGATCAATGGGCGTGGCGGTGGGCGAGGCCTTTGTGACAGGGGTCGAGGCCGCACTGGCCAGCCGCAGCGCCTATGTCGCGGTGACGGCGGCAGGCGGGGCGCGGATGCAGGAAGGGATTTTGTCGCTGATGCAGATGCCGCGCGCCACCGTCGCGCTGGCCCGGCTGCGGCGCGCCCGGCTACCCTATATTGTCGTGCTGACCGATCCGACCACCGGCGGTGTCACCGCCAGCTATGCGATGTTGGGCGATATCCAGATTGCCGAACCAAAGGCGCTGATTGGCTTTGCGGGGCAGCGGGTGATTGAAAACACCATCCGCGAAAAACTGCCCGAGGGGTTTCAGCGGGCGGAATATCTGCTGGACCATGGCATGATCGACATGGTGGTGGAACGGCGTGACTTGCCCGCCCGGCTGGGCCAGATCATCGGCCTGTTGCTGCCCGCCGTCGCCGCTTGAGCGCGCC
>DAIUBZ010000417.1:0-1166 GCA_036846445.1 Sphingopyxis sp.
CGGTTTCAGGCCGCCCACGGCGCGGTGGTTATCAAGCCGCTGCACGGCAATGGCGGCAAGGCGGTGTTCCGGGTCGATGCCGACGGCAGCAACCTGCCCGCGCTGGTGGAAATGTTCGGGCAGGTGTGGCCCGAGCCATTCATGGTCCAGCAATTCCTGCCCAGCGTGGCGGCGGGTGACAAGCGGATTGTGCTGGTGGACGGGGCGGTGGCGGGCGCGATCAACCGGCGGCCCGGCGCGGGGGAGTTTCGCAGCAATCTGGCAGCGGGAGGCGCCGCTGAGCCAAGCAGCCTGACCGCGCGTGAGGCAGAGATTTGCGCCGCGCTTGGCCCGCTGCTGCGTGACCGGGGCCTGATTTTTGTTGGCATTGACGTGATCGGCGGCGAATGGCTGACCGAAATCAACGTCACCTCCCCCACCGGGATCGTCGCCATCGACCGGTTCGACGGCGGCGACACGGCGGGCGCGATCTGGGACGCGATCGAGGCGCGGCAGGGCGCTGGCGGGGCGCATGGATAGCTGGATCGTCCGGCTGGTCGAACAGGGCGGCTATGCCGGGATTTTCGCGCTGATGCTGCTGGAAACGCTGGTTCCGCCGGTGCCGTCCGAACTGATCATGACCACCGCCGGGGTCGCCGCAGCGCGCGGCACGATCAGCTTCGGCGGCGCAGTCGCGGCGGGCAGCGCGGGGGCGATGCTGGGCAATTATCTGTGGTTTTTGCTGGCATTGCGGCTGGGCCGGGCCCGGCTGATGCGGCTGGTGGCGCGCCATGGCCGCTGGCTGACCATCGGCTGGGCCGAGGTCGAGCGCGGCGAGGCGCTGTTTGCCCGCTGGGGCGGCGGCATTCTGATCGCCGCCCGGATGCTGCCCGCCTTTCGCACCCTGATCTCGGTTCCGGCGGCGCTGCTGGGCATGGGGCACCGCCGGTTTCTGGCCTATTCAACCCTTGGCACCGTCGGCTGGAGCGCGATGCTGGCGGGCGCAGGCTTTGGGCTGAGCCAGATCGTCGGCAATGTCGAATGGTGGCTGGGGATGATCTCGACCGCCGTGCTGGCGGCGATTGCCCTGATTTATGTCTGGCGACTGGTGACATATCGCGCGCCGGATTAGAGCGATTTCCAGTCAGATGGCATCATCTGACGGCCCTCAAAATCGCGGCAACGTA
>DAIUBZ010000418.1:0-1156 GCA_036846445.1 Sphingopyxis sp.
GCGGCGACCAGCCAGCCATGGTAATGGGCGGGCATCGCGGCCCGGAGCGGCGCCGGCATCGGCGTGGCGGTGGCCGCCGCCAGCCCCAGCCGCCACGGGGTCAACCGGTCCACCCCGTCCCACTGGATCGTGATCGACCGCCGCCCGCTGGCCGCCGCGCCCAGCACCTTTTCGGCCAGAAACACGTCAATCCCCGGCACTTTGCCGCTGCGCCGCGCCCGGTCCACCGCCCAGCCCGCCGGTCCCGGCTCGCCGCGCAGCGCCGCACACATGCCCGCCGCCAGCCGCCAGCGCTGCTGATCGTCGCTGCGGCCCAGCCCGGTGGTGACATGGGGACACATCCCCGCCGGATCGGCATTGGCCAGCGCCACCGCCATGGCGGTTTCAGCAAATATCGGCGTGGCCCGGTCGGCGTCCACCGCCTGAATCAGCATGCCCGCCGCCTGCGCCTCGCCCTGGGCCAACAACATCGCGGCGCGGGCGGCGGTCAGGTCGGCGCCGTGGATATCGGCGGGGGTGTCCGCCGCGCTGAGCAGCACCCGGCGCAGCATGATGTTGGTCCAGCGCGCCGCAACCGGCCGGGTGCTGGCCCGCATGATCGCGGCGGCATAACGTCCCGCTGTGCCCAGTGCCTCAGGTCCCAGCCCGCCGGTTTCCGGCACCAGCGGGCCGATGCGGTCCAGCGATCGCCGGGTGCCGGGTGGCAGGTCCACGCGCACCGCCGCCGCCGCTGCCTCCGCTGGTGTTGCATCGGCGGCCGGTGCCGGGGCCAGCGCCGCCCCGGGCGCGGTTTCGGTCACAAATCCGTCCGGGCCGGGCCGGGCGGGCGCGGGCCGGGCCGGGGCGGACTGGGCGGGCGCGGTGGCAGGGCCAGATGGCGCGGGCGGAGCGGGGCGCGGGCGGGCCGGTTCGACCGGCTCGCCAAACCCTTCGGGCAGCAGCGATTCCTGGCCGCTGGCGGGCCACATCAGCGCGCCGCCGGCCAGCACGGCGACCAGCGCAGCGCTGCGTGCCCATTTGGCCCTGTTGCTCATTGCTGTCATGGCCGATCCACCACCTCAATCTCCACCGGCTGCGGCGCCGCCGGGCCGCCCAGCCACCACAGCGTTGCCAGCAGCGCGCCCACCAAAGCGACGATTGCCGCCAGCCATTTTGC
>DAIUBZ010000419.1:0-1149 GCA_036846445.1 Sphingopyxis sp.
AGCTATGTCGCCAGCCAGAATTTCAACCGCTGGTTGGCGGAGGGGCGGCGGCAGGCGGCGCTGGGGTGGCAGGTCGCGGCGCGGCGGGATGCCGACCGGGTGCGGGTGACGGTCACGGGGCCGGATGGCCAGCCGCTCAGCGGGGCAGTGATTGTCGCCAACGCCCGCCCGCCATTGGGGGATCAGGCGGCGGTGCGGCTGACATTTCGCCCCGATGGCGTGGGCGGCTATCTCAGCACCGCCCCCCTGCCGCCCGCCCCGCGCTGGCGGCTGGATGTGGCGGTGACGGCACCCGGTGGTCGGGCGCAGCAGCGGCTGGACCTGCCATGACCATGACGATCACTGTGCCGATTGCACCGCCGCCGTCACCCACTCTGGCACCGACTTTGGCACCGACTCTGGCAGCGCCAGCCAGCGGGCAAAGCCGCCTGACCGTGCCCGGGATGCGCTGTGCCGGGTGCATTGCCCGGTTGGAACGCGAATTGCCCGCGCTGCCCGGCATTCACGCGGCGCGGGTGCATTTTGGCGAAAAGCGGGTAACGCTGGACCATGATCCGGCGCTGACCGCGCCCGATCTGGTGGCGCGGTTGGCCCAGATTGGGTTTGACGCAGCCCCGCTGGCGGATGACGGGGCCAACGGGATGGCGGCCGCACCGGCGGAATTGCCCGGCCTGCTGCGGGCGCTCGCGGTGGCCAGCTTTGCCGCGATGAACATCATGCTGTTGTCGGTCGGCATCTGGTCCGGTGCGGATGGTCCGACCCGGGATTTGTTCCACTGGCTGTCGGCGGCGATTGCGATTCCCGCCATTGCCTATGCCGGTCAGCCTTTTTTTCGCTCGGCGCTCGGCGCGCTCAGCCGCGGGCACACCAATATGGACGTGCCGATTGCGATTGGCATTCTGCTGACGACGGCAATGAGCCTGTTCGAAACCGCGCACGGCGGCCCGCACGCCTGGTTCGATGGGGCGACAATGTTGACCGCATTTCTGCTGGCGGGGCGGGTGCTGGATGCGATGGCCCAGGACCGGGCGCGCAGCGGGGTTGCGGCCCTGACCCGGCAAATGCCCAGCGGGGCGATGGTGGTGGCCCGGGACGGCGCGGCGGTGTGGCGCGATGCGGCGGAGATTCAGGCTGGCATGACCATCCTGC
>DAIUBZ010000420.1:0-1143 GCA_036846445.1 Sphingopyxis sp.
CCCTGGCCTCTGCCTTCGGAGGGCAGCGCTCTATCCAGCTGAGCTACGGGTGCCGGCCAGAGGCGTTGCCCTAGCACCGGTGGTCGCGGGCGACAACCGTTCAATTCTTGTCTGTCCCGCCGGGCGGCTGGCCAATTACAGCGCCAGCGGGCCGTGGTTGAGGCGGGGCAGGACATGGCGTGCGAACAGGTCGCATTCGGCGGCGTGGGGGTAGCCGGACAGGATGAATGCCTCCATCCCCAGGGCGCGGTATGCGTTGAGCTTGGCCAGCACCTGATCGGGATCGCCGACAATCGCCGCACCGCAGCCCGACCGCGCCCGGCCGATGCCGGTCCACAAATTGTCCTCGACAAAGCCGTCGCCGCCCGCCGCACCGCGCAGTTCCGCCTGGCGCTGCACGCCGTAATTGGCCGCGTCCAGCGATTTGCCGCGAATCGCATCGCCCGCCGCGCTGTCCAGTTTGGACAGCAAGCGGTCGGCATAGGCCCGCGCCTCCGCCTCGGTTTCCCGCACGATCACATGGGCGCGATAGCCGAATTTCAGTGTCCGGCCCCGTGCCGCCGCCCGGGCGCGCATGTCGGCCACCACCTCGGCCACCTTGTCCATCGTATCCGGCCACATCAGATAGACATCAGCCGCCGCCGCCGCCGCGTCGCGCGCGACCGGCGACAGGCCGCCAAAATACAGCGGCGGGCATTTGCCCGATACGGTGGTGATGCGCGGCGGGTCGAGCTTGATCCGGTAAAATTCGCCCTGATAATCCAGCGGCTGGCCGTTCAGCAGGGTTTTCAATATCTCCATCGCCTCGACCGTGCGCTGATAGCGCGCAGCGCCGTCCAGCACCTCGCCCGGCAGGTCGGACGAGATGATGTTCACCGTCAGGCGGGGTGCCCCGCCGGGGGTGGCGCCCAAAATCCGGTCCAGCGTGGCGATGCGCCGCGCCAGTTGCGGGGGCCAATCCTCGCCAATCCGCACCGCCATCAACAGGCGGATTTGCTTGACCAGCGGCGCGATCGCCGCAGCAAAGACCGTGGTGTCAATGCCAAGCTGATAGCCCGATGGCAGCAGAATATTGTCAAACCCGCCCTTGTCAGCGGTCAGGACAATGTTGCGGCAATGGTCAAAGCTGGACGCCAGCGCCGG
>DAIUBZ010000421.1:0-1139 GCA_036846445.1 Sphingopyxis sp.
CCACCTGCGTGCCGTTGATATGGACGCTGGCGTGATAATTGACCGCGCCAAATTGGACAAATTGACGGCGGCCGGGGGCAGGGGCGGCGTTGAAGCGCCGGTAATGCCACATCCAGCCCTCATACCAGCCCAGCCCCGGCACCTGGCTGGTCCAGTCGCCGGGAATGGTCAGCGTCGGCGACGATGGCCAGTCGAATTCGACCAATTCCTGATTTTGCGGGCGGAAGTTGCGGGCAAAATTGCGCATCCGCCCGGGGCGCAGCCCCATCGCCATCGGGTCGGCGATGTGGTGCCACTGGCCGCCCAGCGACTGGGTGGCGCGGCCCGCCGCATCCACCAGCGCAGTGGGAGCCGTGACCGGGGCGATGACGGGCGCGGGGCTGGCGGGCGCACCGCTGGCGGGCAGGGTGTGGGCGGCGGCCAGCCCGGCGATCAGCCCCGTGGCCACCGTGCGCACCATGATGATTGTTGCCGCCATTTGCCGCTCCCGCTTCCCGATTTGTCATCGCAATGTCATATTTTTGTCACACTAGATTAGCTTGACCAAATATGTCAATCGGTCAGTCCAATTGTCAATTCTGTGGTGCCCCCGCCGGGCGCAATCATGGCAGCGGGAGAATGAAGATGAACCGGACCACCGCCGGGATGATCGCCGCATGGGCGGCACTGCTCGCGGGCTGCGCGCCGGGCGCAGCCAGCCCCGCCACCCTCAATCCCATGGCCGCGGCCCCGCCGCTGCGCGCGGCCCCGCCGGTGGAGCAGATTGGCCGGATGCATATCGCCATCGACCGGGCGCTGGCGCTGCATCGGGCGGGGCGGCGGGTGCTGATGGTGTTCGACCTTGACAGCACCTTGCTGCGAAACAGCCGGCGCGAGCCGGACATCACCGCGCTGCGCAGCCAGGACGCCGACCAGTTTCGCGGGACCGAGCGGGCGGTGATTTATCTGTCGCGGCTGGTGCCGATGGAGCCGGACATGGCGGCTGAGGTGGCGCGACTGGGTGCTGGCGGCGCCGCCTCGCTGGTGCTGACCGCGCGCGGGGCGGATATGCGCGACATGAGCTTGCGCGAATTGGCCGAAAACGGGCTGGATTTCTCCGCCGCGCCGGAATGCGGCCCGCCGCTGTGTGTGCGGCGGGG
>DAIUBZ010000422.1:0-1135 GCA_036846445.1 Sphingopyxis sp.
GGCGAGCGAGATCAGCACCGCGCAACGCTAGCCGAGAACATAGCCAGAATCTATCGGGTAAAATTCGCCCCGCGCCGCCGCCAGCGCGCCACCCGGCTCACCGCGCTGCGCCGCTGCTCACCTTGGCCGGGGCGTGGCGCTGCATCAACGCCAATGCGCGGGGATACCAGTCGCCGCCGGGATAATTTGCCCCCAGCACGGCGGCGCTTTTTTGGGCCTCCGCCGGAATGCCCAGCGCCAGATAGGATTCCGTCAGGCGGTACAGCGCCTCTTCGGTGTGGCTGGTGGTCTGAAACTTTTCCACCACCTCGCGAAAGCGCAGCGATGCGGCCAGCCACGACGATGCCCGCTGATAATAGCGGCCAATTTCCATTTCCTTGCCCGCCAGATGGTCGGCCACCAAGTCCAGTTTCAACCGCGAATCGGCGGCATAGCGGCTGGTGGGATAGCGCCGCACCACTTCGCCCAGCGCATTGCGCGCCTGTTCCGTAATTTTCTGGTCGCGGGTGACGTCGCTGATCTGTTCATAATAGGACAAGGCGATCAGATAATAGGCATAGGGCGCGTCGCGGTTGCCCGGGTGAATCGCCAGAAATCGCTGCGCCGATTCAATCGCCGGGGTGTAATCGGTGCCCATATAATAGCTGAACGCGCTCATCAGCTGCGCCCGCCGCGCCCACGGGCTATAGGGATGCTGGCGCTCCACCTCGTCAAACAGGGCGGCGGCGACCTTGTAATTGCCCGCATCCAGCCGGTCTTGCGCGGCGCGGTAGAGGGTGTTGACATCGCGCGCGACATAACGGGCATCGGCGCGCCCCGCCGCATTGCCGCTGGCACAGGCCGACAACAGCGGAGTGAACACACAGGCCGCAGCCAGCAGGCGGAGCGCAGGACGAGACAACAGAGCATGGGTCATGCCCGCAGCTATAACCACAGCGCGCCTGAACGCAAAATAAATGCGCCCGCGCGGGCCGTCATTTTGCCACGCACCCCGGCTGTGGTTTGGCGGGGTCGGCGGCGGCGGGGGCGGGAATGCGCCGAATGCTGGTCATCGGCACGGGCGCAGCCAGCATCTGGCCGCGCATCACCCCATCGCCCCGGGTCGGCGCAATTTCGGCGGCGTAAATGGCTTGCA
>DAIUBZ010000423.1:0-1133 GCA_036846445.1 Sphingopyxis sp.
GTGGCTGAACGGCACGCTGCTGACCACGCCCGTTGCGCGGCCCGCCGCCTTGGCCGTCGCGGTCACCCGGCCCAAAACCTGTCCGAAATTGTCCACGGAAATGGCATTATTATAGGTTTTTTGCCCGGTCGCCAGCGCGGTGCCCGCCGCCGCGCTGTCGGTATAGTCGCGCTTGACCCACTGATAGCCGGCGAAGGGCGCGGCATAGGTGCGGGCGGGCTCGCCGGGAAAGGCTGGCCGCTGGGTGACCGTGTTCGGGGCGACGGCGGCGGTGTCCCATGCCTTGGCGGGGTCATAGCTGATTTTGGCCACCGCATCATTGGTGGGGGTGTTGGAGCCATTGAGCGGAAAGGTGGTCATCCCCAATTTGACCGGAAATCCGCTCCACGGCGCGCCATCGGCAGTCCCGCGTGCCCAATATCCGGCCATGTTCCACGTCTCGTAACTCGCCCCGTCCGACACGAACAGGATCACCGACACTGGCTCGGTGGCCGCGCTGCCAGCAACCGGGGTTCCAGCAACCGGGCCCGCGCCAGCCGCGGCGTTGGGCGCGGTTCCATATCCCGCGCAACCGGCCAGAACCAGGGCCGCAGCGGCCATCAGGGCGGATTTTTTTAGCACAGCGAAAACTCCTCGAACCAAATTCCAGCGCACAGGGTGGGCGCAGCGGATGACAGCTTCATGGCAGATGAACCGCATGGGCCGCCGCGCGCAAGCAATGGCGTGACAAAATGCCGAACCTAGCCTATGCGCCCGGCGACCATGGCAACAATGATTATTCCTGCCCAGCCGAAAATCGGGATGGTGTCGCTCGGCTGTCCCAAGGCGCTGGTCGACAGCGAACGGATTTTGACCAAATTGCGCGCCGATGGCTATGCGATGAGCGCCGATTATGCCGGGGCCGATGTGGTGCTGGTCAACACGTGCGGCTTTTTGGACAGCGCCAAGGAAGAAAGCCTGGAGGCGATTGGCGAGGCGATGGCGGAAAATGGCCGGGTGATCGTCACCGGTTGCATGGGCAAAGACGCCGAGGCGATCCGGGCGCGTTTCCCCGGGGTGCTGGCGGTCACTGGCGCGCATCAATATGAGGATGTGGTAAGCGCGGTCCACGCCGCCGCGCCGCCGACGCAGGG
>DAIUBZ010000424.1:0-1114 GCA_036846445.1 Sphingopyxis sp.
TCCAGATTCACCTGCCGCAAAATCTGGTTCACCTGTCCGGCGGTGATCCCCAGCGCCTGCATTTTCAGCGGATCAAGGTCCACCCGGATTTCCCGGTCCACTCCGCCCGCCCGGCTGACCGCCGCCATGCCCGGCACCGCCAGCAATTCGCGGGTCAGGCTATTGTCAACATACCACGACAATTCCTCCAGCCCCATCGCGGTCGAGATGACCGCCCAACTGGCCAGATCGCCCTGCGATGCGTTCACCCGGCTGATTTGCGGCTCCAAAATGCCGTCGGGCAAATCGCTGCGGATTTGCGACATGGCATCGCGGATATCGTCCACCGCCTGATCGACCGGAGTGCCGATGGCGAGCTGCACCCAGGTCGATGAATTGCCCTCGCTGACCGAGGAGTTGATTTCATCCACGCCCTGCACATTGCGGATCGCGGTCTCGACCCGGCGGGTGATCTGGTTTTCCAGCTCGCTGGGCGCGGCAGCGGGCAGGCTGATGTTAACCGAGACAACCGGAAACTCGACATCGGGATCATTTTGCACCTGCATCTGGTTGAAGGCGAACAGGCCCGCCACCGTCAGCGCGATAAACAGCACGATGGGCGGCACCGGATTGCGGATCGACCATGCCGAAATATTCCGAAAACTCATCGCATCATGCTCCGCAATCCGGACGCCGCTGGCCCGATCTCAACCCTGTTGTCCGCCGGGACCAGCACCCCGGCACGCGCTGCTCAGCCCTTGGGCTTGACCGGGCGGATTTTCTGGCCCGGTGCCAAAAATGGCCCCGCCGACTGCACCACCCGCTCCGACCCGGTCAGGCCGCTGGCAACCGCGATGCCGCTGTCCGACACGCTGCCAATCTCAATATCGCGCCGGGCCACCACATTGTCCGGGCCGACGATATAGACATAGCTGCCCTTGTCATCGCTCTGAATCGCGGATTGCGGCAGCACGGGGGCCGGGGCGCTGCCTGCGGTCAGCCGGGCCTCGGCAAAGCCGCCGGGGCGCAAATCGCTGGCATAGCCCAGCGCAATCCGCGCCGTGCCCTGCCGGCTCTGCGGGTCGATCACCGGGGCGACCTGCCACACCTGCCCGCTGTGGCTGCGCGTGCCGCC
>DAIUBZ010000425.1:0-1114 GCA_036846445.1 Sphingopyxis sp.
GGCGCGGCGGCGGCGGACGCGGGCGCGCTGAATGCCTTTATCACCCTGACGCCGGGCCATGCACTGGCGGCGGCGGCGCAGGCGGATGCCGACCGCGCGGCGGGCACGCTGAAGCCATTGTCGGGCGTGCCGATTGGCATGAAGGATCTGTATTGCACCAAAGGGACGGCGACCACGGCGGCCAGCCGGATGCTGGACGGCTTTGTCCCGCCCTATGAATCCACCGTCAGCCAGAAATTGTGGGACGCGGGCGCGGGGATGATCGGCAAGCTCAATCTCGACCAGTTTGCGATGGGCTCGTCGAACGAAACCAGCGCCTTTGGCAATGTTGTTTCGCCATGGCGGCGGCGCGCGGCGGATGGCGGCGTCGATGCCGCGCCCTTGGCCCCCGGCGGCTCGTCCGGCGGCTCATCGGCGGCGGTGGCGGCCCGGCTGTGCCCGGCGGCAACCGGCACCGATACGGGCGGCTCGATCCGCCAGCCCGCGGCCTTTACCGGCATTTCGGGGATCAAACCGACCTATGGCCGCTGTTCGCGCTGGGGCATCATTGCCTTTGCCAGCAGCCTGGACCAGGCCGGGCCGATGGCGCGCGATGTGCGCGACTGCGCGATCATGCTCGGCGCGATGGCGGGCTTTGATGCCAAGGATGCGACCAGCCTCGATCTGCCCGTGCCCGACTGGGAAGCGGCACTGTCCAGCGATTTGCGGGGCAAGCGCGTCGGCATTCCCCGCGAATATCGGCTGGACGGCATGGATGCAGACATCGCCGCCATGTGGGACAATGGCATCGCCATGCTGCGCGATGCCGGGGCAGCGGTGGTGGACATCAGCCTGCCGCACACCCGCTATGCGCTGCCGACCTATTATATCATCGCGCCGGCAGAGGCGTCGTCGAACCTCGCCCGCTATGACGGGGTGCGCTATGGCCACCGCGAGCTGCCCGAAGGTGCGGGATTACAGGACATGTATGCGGCCACCCGCGCTGCAGGGTTCGGGCCAGAGGTCAAGCGTCGCATCCTGATCGGCACCTATGTGCTGTCCGCCGGATTTTACGACGCTTATTATACCCAGGCGCAAAAGGTCCGCACGTTGATTGCGCGCGATTTTGACGCCG
>DAIUBZ010000426.1:0-1111 GCA_036846445.1 Sphingopyxis sp.
CCATGCCCGCAACATCGGCCGCAGCCCGCCCCTCGACGGCGGCGAGCACCAGCGCCACCACCCCTTTGGTGATCGCGGCATTGCTGTCGGCCAAAAACTCAACGCCGCCGCCAGTGGCCGGCACCGGATAGACCCAGACGTCGGCAGAACAGCCCGGCACCCGGGTCGCATCATTTTTCAGCGGATCCGGCATCGGCGGCAAGGTGCGGCCCAGATCAATCAAGAGGCGATAACGATCGTCGCCGTCCAGAAAATCATATTCAGCGAAAATATCATCTAGTCTGGTCATGACGCCCGCCATAGCGAAGCCCCGCCCGGCTGAACAGCCGGACGGGGCAAGCGGCGTGCAGTCAATTGGCGCGGCGCTCGTCGGCCAGGGCGTCGATCTGGGCCGCCAGATCGGCGCTGCGGTCGGTCAGGATGCGCTCCAGCACCTGAACCCGCGCCTCCAGCCGCTCGGTCTGGGCCGCATATTGCGCCGCCTTTTCGGCGGTTTGGGTGCCCATCAGCTCCAGCCGCTTTTCCTCCAGCTTCAGCCGCCGTTTGTGGATGTCGCCCATCACCCCGAAAATCACCGGAATGCCGACGACGATGAAGAAAAATCCCAAGGTGGTGATGTCATAGTCCATCATGCTTCCCCTTCGCCCCGGGCGCCATCAGCGCAGGCTGTCAATTTCATCGGCCAGCCGCTTGTTCTGGCTGGTGTAATACATCTCAATATCGGCCAAACGTCGGTCCAGTTCGCGAAACTTGCCCTTCACCTCGCGGGCGGAGCGGCGCGGGTTGGTCCGCACCCCTTGCCAAAACCGCGCTTCCTGATCGTCGGCATAGAGCGCGCTGGGCCGCACCGCTGCCAGCCACCACGCCAGCCCATAAGCGATAAAGGTCCATGGCGCGAGGCCGAACAGGGTCAGCAGCACCGCACCGATCCGCACCCACAGCACGTCAACGCCGGTGTAATCCGCAATCCCGGCACACACGCCGCCGATCTTTGCATTGGCCTTGTCCCGGTAAAATTTGGTTCGGCTGTCACCCGTCATCATCAATCCCTCCTGTCCCTATCCACCCGCGGCGGCGACTCACCGGCGCTCACCCGGGGGGTGAAATCATC
>DAIUBZ010000427.1:0-1111 GCA_036846445.1 Sphingopyxis sp.
GGACGGTGCGATACACGGTGGCGATGCTGATCCCACTGTCGATCGCGGCGGCGCGCTTGTACAGGGTTTCGACATCGGGGTGGTCCTCCGATTCCGAAATCACCCGGGCGATGATCCGCCGCTGTTCGGTAATCCGCAGGCCCTTTTCGGCGCACAGTGCCTCCAGATCAATTTTGTCAGCCATGGATCACCTCATCTGTCCGCCGGAACCGCCATGGGTCGCAGCAACTATCGACATAGCCGGAGCGGGCCGGGGCAACAAGTGCGCCCAGCCCGCCAAAATGATGCGCGGTGGCTGGCCCGCTTCAGGCCTTTTTGCGGCGGCCACCGCCCCGGCCTTTGGTGCCCAGGCCGATTTGCTCGGCCAGTTCGCGGCGCTGCGCGGCATAATTGGGGGCAACCATCGGATAATCGGCCGGCAAACCCCATTTGGCGCGATAGTCATCCGGGGTCATGCCATAAGCGGTCATCAAATGGCGGCGCAGCATTTTCAGCTTTTTGCCGTCCTCCAGACAGATGATATGGTCCGGCTTGACCGAAGCGCGCACCGATACGGCGGGAACCGGGGCTTCGACTGCGACCGGCGCTGTGCCGCCCAATGCGGTCAGTGCAGCGTGCACATTGCCAATCAGCAACGCCATATCGCTGATCGCGACACTGTTGTTGCTGACATGAGCCGCGACAATATCGGCGGTCAGGGTGACAAGCATTTCCGCCTGATTTTCAATTTGTTCCATGAGATTGCAACTTTCGTGGTTGGTGAATCGCACCATATTTGTTTCCGGTGCATTGCTGCTCGGGGGCGAATACGGTCGATTAGGACTGAATTGGCGGGCCGTCAATCAATTGTGACCATAAAATTACAAGCAATCACTGCCGCATTTCATGGTCAGGGCGTCGCGCAGACTGCCATCATTGCCGCGATAATAGTTTTTGCGCTGGCCGATCTGCTGAAACCCGGCGGCGCGGTAAAATGCCGCTGCCGGATTGTCGGCCCGCACCTCGAGCAGATGCTCGCTGGCCCCGCTGGCCCGCGCCCAATCCTGCCAATCCGCCAACATTGCGCGGCCCCATCCCCGCGTCTGCGCCGCTGGCGCGACCGCCAGCAACA
>DAIUBZ010000428.1:0-1106 GCA_036846445.1 Sphingopyxis sp.
AGAATTACGGTGCCAGTTTACTAAAAACACTAATTATGTCGATGATCGTCAATGGCCATCTCGTCACGGGCTCGGGTGGCCCCATCGCCGCCGTGACCGATCCGAGCGATGTCACAGTGAAATACCCCCGTTCGGGCCGCGCCCCTTTTGCCGCCGGGTGCATCCTGCTACGTCGCCGCAATGACCAGGATATCGCCGCTCGCGCCCTCCCATTTTCCGGGCCTGCCCGCCATTGCCGGGGTCAGCCTGACCACCGCGCGCGCGGGATATAAGGATTGGGCGCGCGATGATCTGACGCTGGTGCGGCTTGCGGCGGGCACCACGGTGGCGGGGGTGTTTACCCAAAGCCTGTGCCCATCGCCCGAGGTGGAGGCGGGCCGCGCGCAGCTTGGTGGCGGGGTGGCGCGGGCGCTGGTGGTGAATGCGGGCAACAGCAATGCCTTTACCGGCGCGCGCGGCGCGGCGGCGGTGGCGGCGATTCAGGCGCAGGTCGCCGCCGCGCTGGATTGTCCGGCGGGCGAGGTGTTTGTCAGCTCAACCGGGGTGATCGGGGTGCCGCTGCCCGCGGACAAGGCCGCCGCCGGGGTGGCTGCCGCGCTGGCCGCGCCGGAGGCGAGCTGGGAACAGGCCGCCGCCGCCATCGCCACCACCGACACATTTGCCAAGGGCGCCGCCGCCAGCGCGCTGGTCGGCGGGGTGCGGGTCGATGTCGCGGGGATCGTCAAGGGGTCGGGGATGATTGCGCCCGATATGGCCACGATGCTGGGCTATATCTTCACCGACGCCGCCATCGCCCCGCCGCTGCTTCAGGCCATGTTGGCGCGGGCCAGCGCGGCGACGTTCAACGCCATCACGGTGGACAGCGACACATCGACCAGCGACACGGTGCTGGCCTTTGCCACCGGCGCGGCGGGCAATGCCCCGCTGAACGGCTGGGACGATGCCGGGGCCGATGCGCTCTATGCGGCCATTCATCAGGTGGCGCTCGAGCTGGCGCAGTTGGTGGTGCGCGACGGCGAGGGCGCGGCCAAGTTCATCACCGTAAATGTGTCCGGCGCGGTCAGCGACGCCAGCGCGCGCACCATCGCCATGGCAATCGCCAATTC
>DAIUBZ010000429.1:0-1104 GCA_036846445.1 Sphingopyxis sp.
TTTCGTGAACGACGTCGCCAGTGTCGATCTGGCCCGGATTGGTCCCTTGATCGAGGCTGATCCGCTGTTCCCGGCGCGGGTCAATGTGAATGTCGCCGCCGCTACCGGCCGCCATGCGATCAGCCTGCGGGTATGGGAACGCGGCGCGGGGCTGACCCGCGCGTGCGGCACCGGGGCCTGTGCGACCGCCGCCGCCGCCATCGCCACCGGGCGGGCGGCATCGCCGGTGACGGTCACCCTGCCCGGCGGCGATTTGCAGATTGAATGGACGCGGGGGCAGCCATTGCGGATGACCGGTCCGGCCACGCGGGTATTTGACGGCTCCACCGACTGGCGGCAATTTGGATGAGCAGCGCATGACAGTGCCAGTGGTCAATTTCGGCTGCCGCCTGAACATCGCCGAGGGGGCAGCGGCGGCGGCGGCAGCAGCCACGGCGGGAGCGGATGATATCATCATCATCAACAGTTGCGCGGTGACGGCGGAGGCCGAGCGCCAGACGCGGCAAGCGATCCGGCGCGCCGCCGCCGCCAATCCCGCCCGGCGGGTGGTCGTGACCGGCTGTATGGCGGACACCAGCCGTCCGGCGCTGGCGGCGATGCCACAGGTCGCGGGCATCGTCAGCAACGCCGACAAGACCGCGCCGGCCGCCTGGGCCGCCCCTGACGATGCGCCGGGCGACGTATTTGCGCCCACCCGGCCCTTTGCCCCGATCACCAGCGGCGCGGGCCATGCCCGGGCGTTCATCGCGGTGCAAAATGGCTGTGACCACCGCTGCACATTTTGCATCATCCCTTATGGCCGGGGCAACAGCCGCTCGGCCCCCATGGCCGAGGTGGTCGCCGCCGCCGCCGCCGCAGTGGCGCGCGGCCAGCGCGAGGTGGTGCTGACCGGGGTTGATGTGACCAGCTATGGCCATGATCTGGCCGCCCAGCCCCGGTTGGGCGATCTGGTCGCGGCAATTTTGGTTGGGGTGCCGGGGCTGGCCCGGTTGCGGCTGTCATCGCTCGATTCGGTGGAAATTGACCCCTTGCTGTTTGACCTGATCGTGGGCGAGGCGCGGGTGATGCCGCATCTGCACCTGTCGCTTCAGGCGGGCGACGACA
>DAIUBZ010000430.1:0-1104 GCA_036846445.1 Sphingopyxis sp.
TATTATGCGGCCAAAGCGAGGATGGGCGGATGATGCGGCGGCGCGATTTGCTCGCGGGCACTGCGATGCTCGGCGGGGCGGCCCTGTTGCCCGGCTGTGCCAGTCTGAACGGTGCGGCGGCGGCCAACGACCCGTGGGCGGAGGCCGACCGGGTGGCCGCCGGGGTCCAGCGTCCGGTGATCGGCCCGGGGCGGGTGGTCATCACCGATTTTGGCGCACAGCCCGGCTTTGCCAATGATGCCCTGCCCGCCATTCGCGCCGCCTTGGCCGCGCTGGGCGCGGCGGGCGGGCGGCTGACCGTTCCGGCAGGGGAGTGGCAGGTGAATGGCCCCATTCATCTGACCAGCCGGGTGGAATTGCACGTTGCCGATGGCGCGGTGCTGCGGTTCGGCACCAATGCCGCCGATTATCTGCCGGTGGTGTTCACCCGGTGGGAGGGCACGGAATGTTTCAATTACAGCCCGCCGATTTATGCCGTGGGGGCAGAGGATGTGGCGATTACCGGCGGCGGCACGATTGACGGGCAGGGCTTTGCGGGCTTTTTCCAGTGGCGCGCGCGCCAACGCCCCGACCAGATGGCGCTCAGGAAAATGGGCGCGGACGGCGTGCCAGTGGCGGAGCGGCTATTCGGCGCGGGCCATTATCTCCGCCCCAGCTTTGTGCAATTTGTCGGCTGCCGCCGGGTGTTGATCGACGGGCCGTCGTTTCGCGATTCCACCTTCTGGATGATCCATCCGGTCTATTGCGACCATGTCACCGTCCGCAATGTCCGGCTGAAAAGCGACCATTTGAACAGTGACGGGGTGGACCCCGACAGCAGCACCAATGTGCTGATTGAAAAATGCGTGTTCGACGTTGGCGACGACGGGGTGGCGATCAAGGCCGGGCGCGATCAGGACGGTTGGCGGGTCGCACGGCCATCGGCCTATATTGTCGTGCGCGATTGCGTCTACACCGGGTCGGCGGGCGGCGGCATGGCGATCGGCAGCGAAATGTCGGGCGGGGTCCACCACATCTGGTGTGAACGCTATGCCATGAACGACGTGGTGCACGGCCTGTATTTCAAATCCAATCTGGATCGCGGCGGCGAGATCACCAACGTCC
>DAIUBZ010000431.1:0-1096 GCA_036846445.1 Sphingopyxis sp.
GCGACCTGAAATGGGGCCATGTCGAGGCAGCAGCCAAGCCCGCCCATTTTGCCGCAATGTGCCGCGATGCCGAATATCTGAGCGCCAATTTCGGTTGGACCAGCGCCGCGCCGGTGGCCGCCGCCGACATGGTCCAGCATGTCGCGACCCGCGCCTATCACGGCGGCATTTACGACCGGCGCGGCGGGCATTTTCACCCGCTCAACTATGCGCTGGGCCTGGGCCATGCGGCAATTGCCGCCGGGGCGCGGCTGTTCACCGCCAGCCCGGCGTTAGCGATCAGCGATACTGGCGGCGGCGTGACCGTCCGCACCGCCCACGGCGTGGTCGATGCCCGGCTGGCCATCATCGCGGCCGATGCGTGGACTGGCGAATTGCTGCCCGAACTTGGCCGCTTTAGCGTGCCGCTGATGAACTATGTGGTCGCCACCGCCCCCCTGCCCGGTCCGGCGGCGCTGCTGCCCAGCGACGCAGCGGTGGCCGACAGCCGCTTTGTGCTCAACTATTACCGGCTCAGCGCCGATGGCCGGCTGATTTTTGGCGGCGGAGAACGCTATCGGCAAAGCCCGCCGCCCGACATCGGCGCATTTGTCCGGCCGTTCATCACCCGCCTGTTTCCCCAGCTTGCCGGGGTGCCCATCACCCATGGCTGGGACGGCGTGGTCGCGGTGACGATGAACCGCTTGCCGCACCTTGGCCGCCGGGGCAATTTCCTGTTCGCCCATGGCTTTTCCGGCCATGGCGCGCTGCTGACCACTCTGGCGGGCACGGTGTTGGCCGAGGCCGCCACGGGCACGCTGGGCCGCATCGATGTGCTCAGCGCGATTGGCCATCGCCCCTTCCCCGGTGGGCGCCTGCTGGCGCGCCCGCTCGCCACCTTGGGCCTGGCTTGGTATGCGCTGCGCGACCGGCTTGGCTGAACAATCGCATGTTGACGGAGTTGACCCCATGACCACCCATCCCAAATCATCAGCAACACCGGCCCCGCGCGGTGAAGCTGAGGCATTTTTTGCCGAACACCCGGACATTGACTCGGTCGAAATGATTTTCAGCGATTTTGCCGCCGTGCCGCGTGGCAAGCGGCTGCGGCGGCATG
>DAIUBZ010000432.1:0-1095 GCA_036846445.1 Sphingopyxis sp.
CGGCTGGCCGTGGGCCACGCTGGCGGTGAATGTCGCCGGGGGGTTGGCGATGGGTCTGGTGATGGCGTGGCTGGGGCGCGGGGCAGGGGCGGGCGCGGCTGATCCGGCCCGGCTGTTGCTGGCGGTCGGCGTGCTGGGCGGCTTTACCACTTTTTCCGCCTTTGCCCATGATTTCTGGGCGCTGGCCGCGCGCGGGCTGATGGGTGCGGCACTCGGCTATGCCGGGGTGTCGGTGCTGGCCAGCTTTGGTGCCTATTGGCTGGGCTGGACGCTGGTGGCGCGGGCCGCATGACCAGCCCATCCAGCGAAAGCGCCACGGTCGAGGCCGATGACGACGGCATCCGGCTGGACCGCTGGTTCAAACGCAACCGGCCCGGCGTTCCCCATGCGCTGCTGGCGCGGTGGAGCCGGGCCGGGGCGCTGCGCGTGGACGGCGCGCGCGCGGAGGTGTCGGCGCGGCTGACCGCCGGGGCGGTGCTGACCATCCCCCTGCTCGATGCTGCCGCCGCCCCGGCCCGCCCGCGCGCCGCCCGCCCGCTGGACCCGGCGGCGGAGGCGATGGCCCGGGCCATGGTTATCCACCGCGACGCCAGCGCGCTGGTGCTGGACAAGCCCCCGGGGCTGGCCACGCAGGGCGGCACGCGGACCGACGCCCATGTCGACGGCCTGCTGGGGGCATTGCAGGACGAGGCGCGGGTGCGGCCCAAGCTGGTCCACCGGCTGGACAAGGACACATCGGGCGCATTGCTGATCGCCCGCACGCCGCAGGCCGCCGCCTTTTTCGCCAAGGCATTTGCCAACCGCAGCGCGCGCAAGATTTATTGGGCGATTGTCGTGGGGGTGCCGCCGATTGCCGATGGCGAGATTGATCTGGCGCTGGCCAAACAGCCCGGCACTGG
The DNA here is from genome assembly GCA_036846445.1 of Sphingopyxis sp. Classification (GTDB taxonomy): domain Bacteria; phylum Pseudomonadota; class Alphaproteobacteria; order Sphingomonadales; family Sphingomonadaceae; genus Sphingopyxis. Next base: position 900 of record DAIUBZ010000432.1, read on the forward strand.
CGGCGAGAAAATGCACGTCGATCCCGCCGGGCTGGCCGCGCGCACCCGGTACCGGGTGATTGACCGCGCGGGCAACCGCGCCGCCTTTGTCGAATTGCAACCGTTGACCGGGCGGACCCACCAGTTGCGGGTGCATATGGCGGCGATTGGCCACCCGATCGTGGGCGATGGCAAATATGGCGGCAAGGCGGCGTTT
>DAIUBZ010000433.1:0-1085 GCA_036846445.1 Sphingopyxis sp.
TCCGGCCAGATAATGGCCCAGTTCATGGACAAAGATCAGCGGGCCGATCACCGCGCCAAACGCCAACAGCGTCAGGATGAGATTGGGCTGGTCAAACATGGACGGTGATCCCCGCCACCACCGCCTGCGCCGCGCGCCGCGCATCGGCGTCCACCGCCATCACCTCGGCAATTGTGGCTGGGGCGGGGGGGCAATGCCGGTCCATCACCGCCCGCACCACATCAACAATGCCCAAAAATGGGATCGTCCCGGCCAAAAAGGCCGCCACCGCCACTTCATTGGCGGCGTTGAGCTGCGCGGGCCGTCCGCCGCCCTCGGCAATGGCGGCGCGGCACAGGGCGGTGGCGGGGAACACCACCTCGTCCGGCGCCATAAAGTCCAGCCGGGCGATCCTGGCCAAATCCAGCGGCGCGCAGTCGGTCGCCATCCGGGCGGGCCACGCCATGGCGCTGGCAATGGGAATGCGCATGTCGGGGCTGCCCAATTGGGCGAGGGTGGACCGGTCCACAAACTCGACCAGCGAATGGATCACGGATTGGGGATGGACCAAAATGCCGATCTTATCCAGCCCGACCGGGAACAGATGGTGCGCCTCGATCAATTCCAGCCCCTTGTTCATCATCGTGGCGGAATCGACGCTGATTTTTGCGCCCATCGACCAATTGGGGTGGGCCACCGCCTGGGCCGGAGTGATGTGGGCCAGTTCCGCCCGGCTGCGCCCGCGAAACGGCCCGCCGCTGGCGGTCAGGGTGATGCGGGCGACATCGGCGATCCGTCCGCCCGCCAGACATTGGAAAATCGCATTATGCTCGCTGTCCACTGGCAGGATCACCGCGCCGGACGCCGCCGCCGCCTGCATCATCAGCGCGCCCGCCGAAACCAGCGCCTCCTTGTTGGCCAGCGCCACGTTAATGCCCCTATTCAGCGCCGCCATCACCGGGGCCAAGCCGGCACAGCCGACAACGGCCGCCATCATCAAATCCGCGGGCCGCTGGGCCGCGTCAACCAGCGCGTCCGCGCCCGCCGCCACGGCAATGGGTGTGCCCGCCAATGCCGCCGCCAGCGCGGCGTGGCAATCTGCATCG
>DAIUBZ010000434.1:0-1079 GCA_036846445.1 Sphingopyxis sp.
CAACTTGCCGACCGCTTTGGCCCGCCCGCGGCTGACCGCCGCCCGCTGCCCGCATGGGCGACGGGGGGCACCATCGTCGGGCTGAAGGACGGGGCGAACAGCTTTGCCCGGTTGGCGGCGATCCGCGCCGCCGGGGTGCCGGTGGCGGCGCTGTGGTGCGAGGATTGGTGCGGGGTGCGCGAGACCAGCTTTGGCCGCCGCCTGATGTGGGATTGGCGCTGGAACGCCGCCCGCCACCCCGAACTGCCCGCGCGCATGGCCGAACTGGCCGCCGACGGCATCGGCTTCATGGGCTATGTCAACCCCTATCTGGCCGCTGATGGCCCGCTGTTTGCCGAGGCGGCGGCGGCGGGGCATCTGGCACTCCACCCGGCGCGCGACGTGCCATATCTGGTCGATTTTGGCGAATTTGACGCGGGCGTGGTGGACTTCACCAGCGCGGCGGCGGCGGCGTGGTTCGCCGACCGGGTGATTGGCCGCGAAATGCTGGATTTCGGCCTGTGCGGCTGGATGGCCGATTTTGGCGAATATCTGCCCACCGATGTCCGGCTGGCCGATGGGTCCGACCCGATGCTTCGCCACAATCATTGGCCGGTCCTGTGGGCGGCGGCCAACCAGGCCGCCGTGGCCCAGCGCGGGCGGGACGGCGCGATTTTGTGGTTCATGCGCGCGGGGCACAGCGATTTGCCGCGCCATTGCCCGCTGTTGTGGGCGGGCGACCAGTGCGTTGATTTTTCGCGGCACGACGGGCTGGGCACGGTCATCACGGCGGCGCTGTCCGCCGGGCTGGTCGGCAATGCGTGGCACCATGGCGATTGCGGCGGCTATACCAGCCTGCACGGGCTGGTCCGCACCCCGGAATTGCTGATGCGCTGGGCGGAGCTGGCGGCCTTTGCCCCGGTGCTCCGCACGCATGAGGGCAACCGCCCCGGCGACAATCTGCAATATGACAGCAGCCCGGAATTGCTGGCCCATTTTGCCCTGATGGCGCAATTGCACGCCGCGCTGGCCCCCTATGTGCGGGCGGTCGAGGCCGAGGCGGTGGCGCATGGCTGGCCGCTGCAACGCGCGATGTTTTT
>DAIUBZ010000435.1:0-1076 GCA_036846445.1 Sphingopyxis sp.
GGCAGCATCGCTGGGTTGCGCGCGGCTCGCTATTGGCAAATAGTCTATACGACCATGGTCGGCGGTGGCAGGCGCGGCATAAGCGACTAGGCAAGGCGATGGCCAGATGCCGGAGCGGCGTCTGGCGGCAACCGGATGGCAGGGAGGATATCGGCGATGGGCGAGACGGCGGCAGCACAGCAAGCATTGGTCGCGCGGCCCCCCGCCGCCGCCACCCACTGCACGGCGGACCAATATGCCGCCCTCTATGCGCGCAGCATCGCCGACCCCGACGGCTTTTGGGCCGAACAGGCGGCGCGGCTGGACTGGACCCGCGCGCCCAGCCGGATTTGCGAGGCCGCCTTTGCCCCGGTTGACATCAAATGGTTTGCCGATGGCGAATTGAACATCTGTTACAATGCGGTGGACCGCCATGTTGCCGCCGGGCACGGCGACCGCACCGCGCTGATTTTCGAGGCCGATGATCCCGCTGCCCCGGCCCGCAGCCTGACCTATGCCGAGCTGAAACGCGAGGTGGCGCGCATGGCCAATGTGCTGACCGCCATGGGGGTGGCGCGCGGTGACCGGGTGACCATTTATCTGCCGATGATTTTGGAAGGGGCGGTGGCCATGCTGGCGTGCGCCCGCATTGGCGCGGTGCACAGCGTCATTTTTGGCGGCTTTTCGGCCGAAGCCATCGCCGGGCGGATCGACGATTGCGCCAGCGAGTGGGTGATTTGCGCCGACGGCGGGCGGCGCGGCGGCAAGCTGGTCCCGCTAAAGGCCAATATCGACGCCGCGCTGGCCAAGGTGGCGGTGCGCGGGGTGCTGGTCATCCGCCACTGCGGCGCGGATATCAGCATGACCCCGGGCCGCGACCATTGGTATCATGATCTGGCGGCCACGGTCAGCGACGATTGCCCGTGCGCGGTGATGGGCGCGGAGGACCCGCTGTTCATCCTCTATACCAGCGGCTCGACCGGCAAGCCCAAGGGGGTGCTGCACACCACCGGCGGCTATGCGGTGTGGACCGAGACGACCTTTCGCTATGTGTTTGATTATCAGCCGGGCGAGATATTCTGGTGCACCGCCGACAT
>DAIUBZ010000436.1:0-1068 GCA_036846445.1 Sphingopyxis sp.
CCCAGCCGCTGGTCGCGCGCAATCGACGGCGCGGCGGCGCGGGGCGAGGCCGGGCTGGTGATTCTGCTGGTCGCTGCCGGGATGCAGGGCGATGATCTGAGCCGATTGCCGCCGCACCATTTGTTCAAGATGGTGGCCGCGCTGCGCCGGGTCGGGCTGGGGCCGGAGGCGCGGATGCTGGCCGCCGAAGCGGTGGTGCGGAGCTGATGGCCGTGGCTGGCGGGGGCAGCGACGCCGCCGCGATTGATGCATTTCTGGAAATGATGGCGGCAACCCGCGGCGCGGCGGGCAACAGCCTGGCCGCCTATGGCCGCGATCTGGCCCAGGCGGCGGCGGCGCTCTGCGGCCCCGATGGCTTGCTGGCGGCGGACGGTGCGGTGCTGAGCGGATTATTTTCGCGCTGGGCCGATCTGGCCCCCAGCAGCGCGGCGCGCAAAATGTCGGTTCTGCGCCAATTTTACGGGTTTTGCGCCGACGAAGGATGGATCAGCGTCAATCCCGCCGCCGCGCTGGCGGGTCCACGCACCCGGCGGCCGCTGCCCCGGGTGCTGGATATCGCGGCGGTTGATGCACTGTTTGCGGCGGCGGAGGCGCGGCGGGTGGCCAGCGGCGATGCACCGCGCGACCTTCGGCTGATGCTGATGCTGGAATTGCTCTATGGCTCGGGCCTGCGGGCCAGTGAGCTGGTTTCGCTGCCACGCCGGGCCTTGGCGGCGGCGGGGGCGGGTGCGGCGGTGGAATCGCTGATTTTGCGGGGCAAAGGGGGCAAGGATCGGCTGGTGCCGCTGGCCCCGCGCACCGCCGGATTGGCCAGCGCGTGGCTGGCGCGGGTGCCGCCCGCATCCCCGTGGCTGTTTCCGGCTGGTGCCAGCAAGCCTGGGGGCAAAGCGCCGGGCCACCTCAGCCGGGTGCGATTGTTTCAGTTGCTGCGCGATCTGGGGCGCGCGGCCGGGCTGGCCGACGGGGCGCTCAGCCCCCATGTCCTGCGCCACGCCTTTGCCAGCCATCTGCTGGGCGGCGGCGCAGATTTGCGCGCGGTCCAGATGCTGCTGGGCCACAGCGACATTG
>DAIUBZ010000437.1:0-1068 GCA_036846445.1 Sphingopyxis sp.
AATCGCTGTCCACCGGACGCTGGCGGCGATGATAATCGGTGATCCGCGCCGCCGCCAGTTCCAGCGCACCGCGCAATGCGCCGTCCAGCCCCGCAAAAGCGGCACCGCAGGCCGCCGCGTCAATCCGCCAGCCGCTGGCCGCCAAATCCACGCCATCAAATTGCCGGGTGCGTTCCGCCACCGCCGCATCGCCCCGCGCGCGGACATCGGCGATGATCGCGGCGACGTCGCGGGCGACATCGGCGTCGGCCTCGCGGCGCGCCGCCACCAGCGCGGCGAAATGCGCGGCAAAACCGGCGTCGCTGGTGGCCAGCCGCTGGGTCATGCCGCCGCCGCCCCGCTGGCCGCCAGCGCCGCGCCGCGAATCCGCTCCACCAGCGGCGGCACCACCAATGGGTCCAGCTTGAACGCCGCCCGATTGACGACCAGCCGCGCCGACACCGGCGCAATCACCGCCTGTTCCGCCAGCCCATTTTCCACCAAGGTGCGGCCCGTGGACACCAGATCGACAATATGGCTGGCCATGCCCAGCAATGGCGCAATCTCCATCGCGCCGTTCAGCTTGATACACTCCGCCTGAATCCCCTGGGCCGCGAACCAGCGGCGGGCGGTCGCCGGATATTTGGTCGCCAGCCGGACGTGGCTGATCCCCGGGCCGGGGCGCGGCTGGCCCGCCGCCGCCGCCAGCGACAGGCGGCAATGGCCAATCCCCAGATCCACCGGGGCATAAAGCTGGGGAAAGGCAAATTCGTCGATCACATCGCTGCCGACAATGCCAAGCTGCGCCGCGCCATGGGCCACGAAAGTGGCGACATCAAAAGCGCGCACCCGGATGAGCGCAATGTGCGGCTGGTTGGTCGCAAACACCAGCGCGCGGCTGGCATCGTCGAAAAATGCGGGCGCAGGCGCAATCCCCGCCGCCGCCAGCAGCGGCAGCGCCTCGTCCAGCAAACGTCCCTTGGGGACGGCAAAGATCAGCGGTGTGGCCATAAATCTGGCCGGGGCTTAGGCAGCCCGCCGCCAAAGTGCAACATCGCCGGTGCGCGCGCGTCTAAATCCGCGCTGCGT
>DAIUBZ010000438.1:0-1062 GCA_036846445.1 Sphingopyxis sp.
CAACGATCTCGCCGACAAAGCCGGGGACGACATTGACCCCAGCCGCCATCGCCAGTTTTTTGGACGCAATCTTGTCGCCCATCGCCGCAATTGCCCCGGCTGGCGGGCCGATGAAGGCGATGCCCGCTGCCGCCAAAGCCTCGGCAAAACTGGTGCGTTCCGACAAAAAGCCATAGCCGGGATGGACCGCCTCAGCCCCGGTCGCCTGGCAAGCGGCGATGATTTTGCCGGCCAGCAAATAGGATTCAGCGGCGGGCGACGGGCCAATATGCACCGCCTCGTCCGCCATGGCCACGAACGGCGCGCGGGCGTCGGCATCGGAATAGACCGCCACCGTGGCAATGCCCATCGCCCGCGCGGTCTTGATAATCCGGCAAGCAACTTCGCCGCGGTTCGCGATCAGGATTTTTTTGAACATTGGTGTGGCCCCTCCCCTATAGCGCCTGCGCATAGCCGATTAGCGCGGCGGCGTAAGCCCCCGCACCGCGCCGCGCGCCCTCGCCCGCCAGCAGCCCAGGCATTGCGGCGGCCAGATGGCGGGCGTGGGCGGCGGGCAGCGCGCCCAGCGGACAGACATAAATGCCGATAGCAAAAAGGATTGCGCCGCTTTGCGGCAGGCGGCGCAACGTCTGCCGCTCGCACCGGACAAACAGCCGCTCGCCCGCATTGGCGGCCTCGATCTGCCCAAACCCTGGCCCACCGGGCGGCCAGTGAAGGGCGGGGCTGGGCGCAATAAACCAATTGGTCCGCCCATAAATCTGGCCCGGTGCCAATTCGGCCAGAAAATGATTTACCCCGGCTGCGAGTTGATCGGCATAGCCGTGAATCGGCGCATGGAGTGCGGTCAGACATTGGCCAATTTTGTCGGCTGGCCGCCAATCGGATGGCCAGGCGACCGCCGCGCCGACCAACCGATATTCCGCCGCCTCCGCCCCGCGCACCAACAGGCACATATCCTCATGCGCCGCCAGCGCTGCCCCGGCCAAGCCGCCGCTGGTTCCCAGCATCGCCGCCAGTTCCTGCCCCGGCCCATCCGCCGCATCGGTCAGTTGCAGCCCGGCG
>DAIUBZ010000439.1:0-1049 GCA_036846445.1 Sphingopyxis sp.
GGCGCGCGCAAAATCGCGGCAATCAGCGCGGTCGGCGGCAATTCGCTGGCGGTGACACCCAGTGCGGCGCGCACGGCTTCGCTCAGTGGGATCAGCTTCTGGCTGCGCGGAAACACGCCGCCGCCCGGCGAAATCAGCGCCGGGTCATAATCGGCCCAGCTAGAGCGCGGCAGGGCGAACAGCCGGGCGCGTTCGGCGTGGCTGGCCGCCGGATCGGGGCTGGGGTCCAGAAAAATGTGGCGGTGGTCAAACGCCGCCACCAACCGGATTGCCCGCGACAGCAACATGCCATTGCCGAACACATCGCCCGACATGTCGCCGCATCCCGCGACGCTGATGCTGTCGGTCTGCACATCCACGCCCTGTTCGGCAAAGTGGCGCTGAACCGACAGCCACGCGCCGCGCGCGGTAATGCCCATCGCCTTGTGGTCATAACCATTGGACCCGCCGCTGGCAAAGGCATCGCCCAGCCAGAAATTGCGTGCCATCGCCAGCCCGTTGGCAATGTCGGAAAATGTTGCCGTGCCCTTGTCGGCGGCGACCACAAAATAGGGATCCTCGCCGTCATGGACCACCACATCAGCGGGCGGCGCCAGCTTGCCGCCAACCAGATTGTCGGTGATCGACAACAGGGTGCGGATGAAAATCCGGTAACATTCCGTCCCCTCGGCCAGCCATGCGTCGCGGCCCGCCGCCGGATCGGGCAGCGCCTTGGGGTAAAATCCGCCCTTGGCCCCGGTGGGCACGATGACGGCGTTTTTGACCCGCTGCGCCTTCATCAGCCCCAATATCTCGGTGCGGAAATCGTCGCGCCGGTCGGACCAGCGCAGCCCACCGCGCGCCACCGGCCCGGCGCGCAAATGAATGCCCTCAACCCGGGGGCTATACACAAAAATTTCCCGCCACGGCAGCGGCCGGGGCAGGATGGGGATGGCGGCGCTGTCCAGTTTGAAGGCCAGCGCCTCCGCCGCCGCCGGGGCAAAGGCGTTGGTCCGCAGCGTGGCGCTGACCACCGCGCGCATCAGCCGCAAAATCCGGTCATCGTCCAG
>DAIUBZ010000440.1:0-1047 GCA_036846445.1 Sphingopyxis sp.
CCGGTTGGCCATGGCGGTGGCAGCGCCCCAGCCCGCCTTTGCGCCGCTGGCGCCGCCCGGTCTGGCAACCGGATCGGGCGGCACGTTCGCCAGCGGCGGCGAACGCTGGTCGGCGGCGGCATGGAGCGTCTGGCTCAGCGGCGGCAGCGCCCCAGCCAGCGGGTTGCAACCGCTCCCGGCGCTGGGCCAAAGCCAGAGCGGCATCCGCCTGTCGCGCCACTTCGGCGCGGGCGGCGCCCAGGCCTATGTGCGCGCCAGCGCTGCGCCTGGCCGTCCTGCCAGCGCCGAGGTGGCGTTGGGCGCGGCGGTGCGGCCGGTTGCCGGGGTGCCATTGGCGATCCACGCGGAACGCCGCGCCGCATTATCGGGCGGCGGCAGCAGCACCGCGCTGTTTGCCGCGGGCGGGGTGAATGGGGCGGCGCTGGGCCGGGCGGCGGGGCGGCAGGTGGTGGTCGATGGCTATGGCCAGGCCGGGGCGGTGCTGGCCGATGGCGGCGGAACGGCGGGCTTTGCCGATGGCGCGCTGGCGGTGGCCGTGCCATTGGCGGATCGGGATGATGCGGGGGTGAGGGGCCAGCCGCACAGCGCGGCTGCGGGCCGCAGCTTCACCATCGGATCGCTGATCACCGGCGCGGTTCAGCCGGGGGCGGCGCGCCTGACCGTTGGCCCACAGGTTGAAATGCGGTGGCAGGGCGGCCAGCGCAGCGGCCGGGTGGCACTGGACTGGCGCAGCCGCATCGCGGGCAACGCCGGACCTGCGGGAGCGGTGGCGATCACGCTGGCGGCCGATTTTTAGGGCGGACTTCAATCTGATCCGATCAGGTCGAGCGCTATAAATGTCTGTTCTCAAAAGATTTCCGGATCGCCAGATGATGCCATCTGCCTGGAACTCGCGCTGACGCAAATCCGCCCTTTCCGATGGTTGACCGGGCGGACTGCGCTGTTTATAGCGCTTCGACCACCTCAGCACGGCCACAGCCAGCCGCTGATTTGGCGGAGTAGCTCAGCTGGTTAGAGCAGCGGAATCATAATCCGCGTGTCGGGGGT
>DAIUBZ010000441.1:0-1046 GCA_036846445.1 Sphingopyxis sp.
CCGTTGCCGCCGGTGACCGCCGAGCGCGCCGCCGGGCTGGTGCCGCTGTCCACCGAACAGAAAAGCGCGCTGGACAGCCGGGTGGATGACTTCATCGCCGATCTGGTGGCCCAGGATGTCAACAGCCCCGCCTTTGGCCAAAAGGTGGATCAGATCACCAATATGGGCCGCAAGGAAATGCTGGACGCCGCCCGCCAGTCCAACCATTTTCTGGACCGCCCGGTCCGCGCGATGGAGCGCGACAGCGACATTGGCGCGAATCTGATTGAATTGCGGACCACGGTGGAGCGGCTGGACCCGTCGAACAATGGCAAATTGCTGTCCAAGCGCGGGATCATGGACCGGCTGCTGGGCAACAAGGTTGGCAATTATTTCGCCAAATATCGCTCCGCCCAAACCCATATCAGCGGCATTTTGACCGCGCTGGCCAATGGCAAGGACGAATTGCTGATGGACAATGCCGCCATCGACGTTGAACGCCGCAAATTGTGGGATGCGATGGGCAAGCTGGAACAAATGATCCACATTGCCCAGACGCTGGACAGCGGGCTGGAGGCAAAAGCCGCCGAGCTGGACGGCATCGACCCGGCCAAGGCCAAGGTGATCCGGGAAAACGCCCTGTTTTACGCCCGCCAGCGCACGCAGGATTTGCTGACCCAGATGGCAGTGACGGTTCAGGGCTATCTGGCGCTGGATTTGGTCAAGAAAAACAATGTTGAACTGGTCAAGGGCGTCGACCGGGCCAGCACCACCACGGTCGGCGCGCTGCGCACCGCCGTGACGGTGGCACAAGCGATGACCAACCAGAAATTGGTGCTGGAACAGATCACCGCGCTCAACACCACCACCGCCAATATCATCGACGGCACGTCAAAGATGCTGAAGGACAATAGCGCGCGCATCCATGAACAGGCGGCGTCCAGCACCATTCCGCTGGAGACCCTGTCCCGCGCATTCCAGAATATTTATGACACGATGGATGCCATCGACACCTATAAGGTCAAGGCGCTGGACACGATGAAAACCACCGTCACCGCGCTGGAGGG
>DAIUBZ010000442.1:0-1045 GCA_036846445.1 Sphingopyxis sp.
GCCGAAAAGGGTGCGGCAAAGGCGCGGCTGCACATCGGCGTCCGGGCGCAGGCCGTGTGGGCCATCATGGCCGACGAAGGGCTGGTGGACCCGATCAGCGCCGATGGCAACACGCCGGGCAAGACGCCCTATGCCGCGCTGTGCTGGGACCAATGGGATGCCGTGGATGCGGTGACGGACCCCGAGACGGGCGACGTCACCCAGGCTGCCGTGGCGGCGGGCAATCGCTTTGGCCTGCGGATCGACCAGTTGATGCTGTTCATCGCGGCTGGGCAGGAACAGCGGCTGTCGGCGTTGGAGGCGCGGTGATGCTGGCCGCCGCATCCGCCATCGCGGGCCGCGCCATTGCCGCCACTGCCGCGCCGGATGTGCCGACCGTGATTGGCGGCCCGGCGTCACTCCCGCCCGGTGCCGCGCCCCCCGGTCCGCCGCGCGTGATCCGCCCGCTGGGCCGGGCGCGCAATTTTCCCACGTCATGAAGGATATTCCGATGCCATTGATCCTGAAAGACCCCGACGCCCGGCTGGATTATGCCTTTGACTGGGCCGAAACCTTTGCGCCGCACCAGATGATCGCCGCCAGCGCCTGGCAGGTCGTGCCCGATGCGGCTGGCGGGGTGGTGGTGCTGGCCAGCGGCCATGACCTGTTGGTGGCGCGGGCCACGTTGGCGGGCGGCCAGCCCGGCCATGTCTACCGCGTTGCCAACCGGGTCACCGCCAGCGACGGCCAGATTGACGAACGGTCGCTGACCGTCCGGGTGGAGCAACGCTGATGGCCGCGCAGATCGAACCCGGCGCGCTGCCGGTCAGCGTGGCCGAGGTGCGCGATTGGCTGCGGCTGGGCCGGGCCAGCGACGATGCCCCGGTGGCCGCCGCGATCCGCGCCGCCGCCAGCCTGTGCGAAGCGATGATCGGCCAATTGCTGCTGGTCCGCACGGTCAGCCAGCCGATTGCCGCGCCGCAGCAATGGACCGCGCTGACCCACCGCCCGGTGGTCGAGGTGGCTGGCCTGTATCAGGGCGCGGCGCAGCTGCCGCCGGACGCAT
>DAIUBZ010000443.1:0-1039 GCA_036846445.1 Sphingopyxis sp.
GGCGCTGGAGGTTGATATCGGCACCGGCGCGTCATGGGGCGAGGCGCACTGAGGGCAAACAGACGCGAAGGAGGATGCCATGCGGGCAGTATCGGCGATTTTGGCAGTGGGAATGATGGCGGGTGCCGGCCAACCCGCAGCTGCGGCAGACGAGGCGCGGTACCCCGCCCAGCTTGACGGCCGGGCCACCGTGTCGGCCGCCATGTTCAGCGCGCTGGACGAGATCATCAGGCGGCACGGCCGCGGCCAGATGACCGGGGCGGATGCAGAACGGGTCGTGGCGCTGGCGCTGGCCGATGGCAAGCTGGACGCGGCGGAAACCGATTTGCTGGAAGAATTGGCATCGTGGAACATCCGGGCGATCAGCGTCACCACGGCGGCGCGGTCCGATCGGACATTGGTATTTAGCACCCAGAGCGGAGCCGCGCGCAACGCACTCGACGCGGCGCTTGATGCGCCACTGCTCAAGCTGTGGGACGGGGATGCCGCGGCGTGGGGCACGCTGGTGACGTTGCATGGCACCGGCCCACGCCATATTCGGGAGCGGATCGGCCGCCTCACCCGCAACAAGATGTTTGACCCAATGGTGATGAGCGACGTGGCCAACACCTATGCGCCATTCCGCCAGTTGATCTCATCGCGCTTTGCCTTAGCAAACGCCCTTCCGCCGGACCAGCAACGCTTCAGCCGCAACCTGCTTTATTATGCCGCAAATGCGACCGAAAAAAATGTGCCGGGTGGTCGGCCCCGTTTCCTGTTCAACTGGATAATACCCCCAGCCCCACCATAGCCGCCGGCTGGGGTGGCGGCAGCTAGAGCGATTTCCAGTCAGATGGCATCATCTGACGGCTCGGAAATCGCGGCAACGCAGGGGGTTAGAGCGCTCGACCTGATTGAATCAGGTCGAGCGCTCTAACACATCAGCCCACAAACGCCCGTTCGATCACAAATTGCCCGGGTTTGCTGTTCGATCCCTCGACGAAACCATCGCCTTCCAGCCGGCTGGCGAAATCGCGGATCATCGCCATGCTGCCGCACA
>DAIUBZ010000444.1:0-1031 GCA_036846445.1 Sphingopyxis sp.
GGGTGGGCGTGGCTGGTATAGGCGATGTCCTCTGACGTGCCGCCAAATTCCATCACCGCGCACGCCTCGGCAATCATCGACCCGGCCACGCTGGCGATGATCCACACCCCCAGCACCCGGTCGGTGTCGGCGTCGGCGATCACCTTAACCAGCCCGTCGGTCTGCCGGTTGGTCTTGGCCCGGCTGTTCGCCATCATCGGGAATTTGCCGACCTTGACCGCGCCGCGCGCCCGCGCCTGTTCCTCACTCAGGCCGACGCCCGCGATTTCGGGGAAGGTGTAAACGACGCTGGGGATGACCCCATGGTTGACGATCCCGGTGTGGCCCGCGATATTTTCCGCCGCAGCCACGCCCTCATCCTCGGCCTTGTGGGCCAGCATCGGGCCGGGGACGACATCGCCAATCGCCCAGATCCCGGGCACGGCGGTCTGGAACCGGTCGTCCACCTCGATCTGGCCGCGCGCATTGACGCTCAGCCCCGCCCGGTCCAGCGCCAGCCCGGCGGTGTTGGGGCGGCGGCCAATCGCGACCAGCACGACATCGGCATTGATCGTGGCGGCGTCGCCGCCCGCTGCTGGCTCGACCATCACGCTGGCCGCGCCGTCCGCCACCGCCACGCCGGTCACTTTCATGCCGGTTTTGATGTCCATGCCCTGTTTTTTGAAAATCTTGGCCGCTTCCTTGCGGATATCCTCGTCCATGCCGGGCAAAATCTGGTCCAGATATTCGACCACCGTCACCTTTGCGCCCAGCCGCCGCCAGACGCTGCCCAGTTCCAGCCCGATCACCCCGCCGCCAATCACGACCATCGTGCCGGGCACTTTGCCCAGCGTCAGCGCGCCGGTGGAATCAACGACCACCCCGCCGTCATTATCGACCGCCACCCCCGGCAAGGGCGTGACGCTGGACCCGGTGGCGATCAGAATGTTTCGGGCGCGATAGGTTGTGCCCGCCACCTCCACCGTGTCGGCGGCGGAAAATGCGGCATGGCCGCGCAGCCAGTCGACCTTGTTTTTCTTGAACAAAAATTC
>DAIUBZ010000445.1:0-1021 GCA_036846445.1 Sphingopyxis sp.
CTGCCCGAGGCATTTTTGAAATATTGGGCGTTGCAGCGGGCGTGCGAGATTCAGGTGGCAACCAGCGCGATGGGCGATGCAGTGCCGGTCGATGATGCGGTGATTGCGGTGCACCAGCGCGACATCAGCCAGGTGGCGATTCCCGGCGGGCCGGGACGGGCGGAATTTGACGCAATGGTGCGCCGGGTGGACCGGATTGACCCCAGTTGGCGGGATTGACCATGGTCTGGGCAGAGCGGCGGCGGGGCGTGACATGACAAAAATGTCGGTGAACGGGCGGCCCATTGAATATCGAATGGACCCGACCACCCCCCTGCTGTGGGCGCTGCGCGATGCGTCGAACCTGACTGGCACCAAATATGGCTGTGGCACTGGCGAATGCGGGGCCTGCACCGTGCGGATTGATGGCGAGGCGATTCGCAGTTGCCTGGTCACCATCGCGGAGTGCGAAGGGCGCGACGTCGTGACGATCGAGGGGCTGTCGCGCGACCGCAGCCACCCGGTGCAACAGGCGTGGGCGGCGGAACAGGTGCCGCAATGCGGATTTTGCCAATCGGGCATGATGATGGCGGCGGCGGCGCTGCTCGACCGCAATGCCAACCCCAGTCCCGCCGAAATCGCCGCCGAAATGACCAATATCTGCCGGTGCGGCACCTATCCCCGGATACGCGCTGCGGTGATCCGGGCCGGGCGGGTGATGCGCGGGGCGGAACGGCTGGCCGCCGCGCCGCCGCCGGGGATCAGCAGCGCAGACGCCGCAGGGGCGGTGCCCGCCATCCGCGAGGTGAAATAAAGGCCCACAAAGCTGTCCGCAGGATGAAGGCCGGGTTCAGAAATGGCTCATCGATCCCAGCCTATCTCTCAGCCAGACCGGCAATTTCCGCCGGTCGGGCCTGAACATTGGCCCATGGGTGGAGGCCGGTTGAATGAACAAGCGCATCACAATTTGGTTGATTGCCGGGGCGATGCTGACGCCAATTCCCGCGATGGCGCAGCAGCGCGGCGACGACAGTCGCCGGCC
>DAIUBZ010000446.1:0-1020 GCA_036846445.1 Sphingopyxis sp.
GGATAGCCGATCAGTTGCAATTCGGGAAACACGATCAAATCGGCATCGCCATGCCGCGCGCGCACCGCCAGCATCGCGGCGGCATTGGCGGCAATATCGCCCACGCTTTGCGTCAATTGGGCCATGATGATGGTGAGCTGTGGTGCCATGGCACTGGTCATGGCGCGGCAGGGCGCGGCGCGCAAGCCGCGACTGCACCGGCGCACGCCTGGCCCAGCCGCCCCGGCCTTTATCTGGGCGCGCTCAGCGGCTAAAGTGGCGGCATGATCCCGATGCCGTCCCTGCTGCCGATTCCGCCCCTGCCGCTGGCGCTGGCCCCGCTCGCCGCCATTGCCATGGCCTTTGTGCTGGTGGCGCTGGCGGAACGGCGGTTTGCCGCCCGGCCCGCCGCCTATCGCCGCTGGCCGGTCAATCTGGGGCTGGGGGTGCTGAACGCACTGGTCGTGCGGGCGGCGGCGGCGCTTGGCCCGGTGGCGGCGGCGCTGTGGGCGGGGCAGGCGGGCTGGGGCCTGTTCCATCTGGTCACCCTGCCCGGCTGGCTGGTCATCATGCTGGCGGTGATGCTGATGGACCTTGCGCTTTATCTTCAGCACCGGGCGCTGCACCGCCTGCCGTGGGGCTGGGCGCTGCACAAATTGCACCATGCCGACACCGCCATGGATGTGTCGACCGCCGTGCGGTTCAATCCGGCTGAAGCGGTGGTGTCCATGCTCTACAAATCGGCGCTGACCCTGATCCTTGGCCTGCCGGTGGCGGCGGTGCTGCTGTTCGAGGCATGGCTGGCGGTGGGCAGCATGATCGAACATGGCAATATCCGCCTGTCGCCGCGCGCCGACGCCGCGATCCGCCGCATCTGGGTCACGCCCGCTATGCATGCGGTCCACCACAGCGCCCACGGCGACGACCACAACCACAATTATGGCTTTGCCCTTGCGATCTGGGACCATCTGCTCGGCACCCACCGTGCAGCCGCATCGGGGGGGCAATTGGGCCTTCCCACGCCCGCACCCGCTGGCTAAG
>DAIUBZ010000447.1:0-1013 GCA_036846445.1 Sphingopyxis sp.
CCGCCGCCCGCACCCGCATCGCCACGATCCGCCAGCCTTGCAGCCGCAGCCACCATGCCGCCAGCGCCTCCGCCCGGCGGCCCGCGCCCTCCGCCCGCGCGCGGCTCATCCGGCCTTCAGCGCCAGCGCGCGCGCGTAAACCATGGCGCGATCAAGGCCAAATTGCGCCGCAACCGCTTTTGCCGCCTGCGCCGCCTTGTCCGTGGCCAGGGCGGCGGCCAGTGCCGCGTCAAGCGCAGCGGCGCTGATCGCTGGCGGCGCGGCCTCACCCGGCGGGCCGACCATTACCACCAGCTCGCCGCGTGGGGCGGCCACCGTGCCATAATGCGCCGCCAGCTCGGCCAGCGTGCCGGTCACGCATTCCTCGAACCTTTTGGTCAGCTCGCGCGCCACGGCGGCGTCCCGTGCACCCAGCCCGGCGGCCAGCGCAGCCAGCGCCGCCGCCAGCCGGGGGCCACTTTCGTAAAAGATCAAGGTTGCGCGCACCGCCGCCAGTTCGGCAATGGCGTCGGCGCGGGCCTTGGCCCTGACCGGCAGAAATCCGGCAAACAGAAACCGGTCGGTGGGCAGGCCGCTGACGGTCAGGGCAGCAATTGCCGCGCACGGCCCCGGCACCGTCACGACCGCCCGCCCGGCATCGCGGGCGGCGCGCACCAGCTTATAGCCCGGATCGGAAATCAGCGGGGTTCCGGCGTCGCTGACCAGCACCACCGCCTCTGCTGCCATCCGCGCCACCAATGCCGCGCGCATCCGGGCGTCGCTGTGGTCGTGATAGGCCAGCATGGGCTTTTTGACGCCCAGATGGTTCAACAACCTTATTGTCACACGCGTGTCTTCTGCTGCTATGACAGCACAATTCGCCAGAATCGCGGCTGCGCGCACCGTCAGGTCGCCCAGATTGCCGATGGGCGTGGCAACGATATATAAGCCGGGCGCAGGAGGTTCAGACATGACAGCAATGGGCATAGGCGGATTGGCCGCAAAATCCAGCGGCATTGCCGCCTGGCTGGGGC
>DAIUBZ010000448.1:0-1012 GCA_036846445.1 Sphingopyxis sp.
ACCCCGGCAACCAGCGCCAGATCGCGGCTGACGCTGGCATTGTCGCGGGCGCGCGCCTGGGCGCCTTGGCGCAAATCCAGCATATCCGACCGCAATTCGGCCAATTGGCTGGACCCGCCGACCAGATATTGCTCAACCCGCACGTCAACCGGCCGTTTGAGTGCAGTCGTCAGCGCCGCACTGAGCTGGCCATTGGCATCGGCGCGGGTGGTCGGGGCCAGCACGGCAGCATCGACGCGCAGCGGATCGGTTCGCCGGTCCACCGCCAGTTCGCTGACCCGGCTGCCCTCGCCAAAAAATGCGCTCACCTGGGCCCGGGCGATCCGCTGGGCGTTCGCTTCCCACGCAATATCCCGCAGGCTGAACCCCAGCGGCAGGGCGAGCACAAAGAAACAGCCCACCAGCGCAATCGACTGAAGCCGGGTTTGCTGGGGCGACAGGCGGGACGAAAACCCGTAAAAACGCGCGACCACCGCCGCCGCCAGGGCAATCGCCATGAAATTGGTGATGAACAGCATCAGCGCGCCGCTGAACACGGCCCAGCGCATGGTCGCCAGCCCGAACGCCACCACGGCCAGCGGCGGCATCAGCGCAGTGGCGATGGCCACGCCGATAATCGTGCCCTCGCGCCCCCGAATCACCGCATAGGCGCCGGCCAGCGCCGAAAACAACGCCACGCCCAGATCGAACAATGTCGGCTGGGTGCGGGCGGCGATTTCGCTGGTAATCGCCTGAATCGGCGACAATTGGACGATGACGGTGCACAGCACCAACGCCAGCAACACCCCGCCGGCCAATGTTGCCACACATTGCCGCATCCATTTGAAATCGCCGGTGGCAATCGCAAAGCCCAGCGCGATAATCGGTCCCATCAGGGGGGCCACCAGCATCGCGCCGATGATCACCGCCACGCTGTTTTGCAACAGGCCCAAAATCGCAATGCCAGCCGACATACAGGCCATGAAAGCAAAGCGCGACGACCAGTCGCCATCGTGACGGATTTTGTCGATGA
>DAIUBZ010000449.1:0-1012 GCA_036846445.1 Sphingopyxis sp.
GGCGGCGGCGCAGATTTGCGCGCGGTCCAGATGCTGCTGGGCCACAGCGACATTGGCACCACCGAAATCTATACCCATGTGGGTCAGGCGCGGCTGGTCGCGCTGGTCAATGAACGCCATCCGCTGGCGCGCCCGGCTGAGCGGCCAGCCGCCCCGGCGATTGACCAGCATGGGCGATCCGCCTAGTCGGGGGCAGACATGACCCATTATCTGGATTTTGAAAAACAGGTCGCCGCGCTGGACGCGCAAATTGCCGATATGCGGGCGATGGGCGATGATCCTGCGCTGGCGATGGACGGCGATATTGCCCGGTTGGAAGCGAAATCGGACAAATTGCTGCATGATATATATGGCCGCCTGACCCCGTGGCAAAAGGCGCAGGTGGCGCGCCATCCCCAGCGTCCCCATTTCCGGGATTATGTGGCCGGGCTGATCGACGATTGGACGCCGCTGTGCGGGGACCGCGCCTTTGGCGATGACGCCGCGATTGTCGGTGGGCTGGGGCGGTTGCGCGGGCGGCGGGTGATGGTGATTGGCCATGAAAAGGGCCATGATACCGCCAGCCGCATTCACCACAATTTCGGTATGGGCAAGCCAGAGGGCTATCGCAAGGCAATCCGGCTGATGCAGCTTGCCGACCGCTTTGGCGTGCCGGTCGTCACTTTGGTCGATACATCGGGCGCATTTCCGGGCGTGCAGGCCGAAGAGCGGGGGCAGGCAGAGGCGATTGCCCGCTCGACCCAGCAATGTCTGGCGCTCACCGTGCCGATGGTCGCGGCGATTGTGGGTGAGGGCGGTTCGGGCGGCGCGATTGCGCTGGCGGCGGCGAACCGGGTGGTGATGTTCGAACATGCGGTTTATGCGGTGATTTCGCCAGAGGGCTGTGCCTCCATCCTGTGGCGCACCGCGGACAAGGCGGCGGAGGCGGCGACCGCGATGAAAATCACCGCGCAGGATCTGCTGGCGCTGGGCGTGATTGATGCCATCATTCCCGAACCGGTCGGCGGCGCGC